>JBEEJO010000001.1:0-63098 GCA_041169145.1 Candidatus Parcubacteria bacterium
CGCGCCTCTATCAGCTCTAACAGTTTCTCCAGCGGCCCGGCATATCGCTCCAATTTCAATTCATACGGCGCAATGGTCATGGTATGAGCGGAGCTTTTTCCGGCACCGGAACCGGTTCATAGACGGTCTCCACATACTGTTTCAATGTTTCAATATCCGCGATGACGTTATCGGAACCGAGCGCGATGATGGCGATAGGCCGGAGCTGGCCTTGAACGGAAACATTGAACATTGCTGCCATGGTTTCTTTCGCCGTTCCATTCTTGCCGATCTTTCCGCCAATGAAGCCGTCGGCGGCCGTGAAGCCGTTCAGATTTTCAATGCCGCCCCACGCCGGGGACACACCCAGCTCTCGCAATACTTCCCCTGCCGATATTTTCAGGAAAAAACTTTGGTTCGTGCGCAAATAGGCAAGAAGCGTGAACAGGTCTTCCGCCGTGGATACATTCTCGTGGCTTGCACCCGTCGCATCGGCGAAGTACGTGTCCTTCATGCCGAGCGCTTCCGCTTTCATATTCATGAGTCGGACGATGCGTTCCTCGCCAAGTGTTTGCGCGAAAGCGGCCGCCGCTTCGTTCGAAGATTCCAACAGGAGCGGATAGAGCAAATCAAATGCCCGCACTTTTTGCCCGGGCCACAACCGCGGCTTTGATGTTGGGACCAGCATGTCCTTTGTGATGTCGATGGTCCTGTCCAGATTGATGTATTCGGTAGCCACGAGCGCGGTGATGAATTTCGTAATGGAAGCGATCGGCACGACTACCTTCGCATCTTTCTCCGCGAAGACGAAGTTGCTCTGCAGGTCCGCGACAAGGTATATCGCAGCGCTCGTTTGCGGGGGCTTTACCGCATACCGGAGCGCATCCGATACCGCCTCCGTCCTGAACACCAAGACCGGCATGCCGACCGTTGCGAGATCGTACACACGCTTCGCATCTTCAGTGCTCAGCCGGATACAGCCGCCGGAATAGCGCGACTCTACCGGCGTGCCATCGGGATAATATGGCCACCCGTGGATGAAGAAATTCCCCTGGAACGGCAGAGACCACGGCATGTAGACGTTCGAAAATGCGGAAAAATGGTTCTTTTCCATGCCGTCGACACGATAGAGACCCGCGGGGGTTTCCCACCATGAACCCGACTTGCCGATCGCGAGTATCGGTACGGCGAGCGCCGACTTGCCCGCCAGATAGACGGTCAATCGCTTGTCTACCAAGTCCGCTTCGATGAAGTTCGCCTGTTCGGCGGTGAGCGAATCGCGCACCGAACGGAAAAAGTTCGGATTGGTGAGCGCAGGCCAACTTCCGTACTGGAACACTCTCGTACTGTTCCCGCTGTCCGCAAGCACTACCTCATAGTTCTCTATCACCTCACGATAGTACCGTACGGCGACGAACGTCCCGACCGTAAGGATCATCATGACAAGCACGACGGCATAGAGCGGAACGGTGAACGATGCGAATCTGCGAAATTCTGCCATGGATGGTTTTGCGCGTATCTATTGATAATACCGGTAATTGTTCGACGGATCCCACAGGAGCCATCCTGCGTAATGCTCGGTTCCGGCCAGGACATCGTCCGCCGCCTTGATCTGCGCCTTGATCTTCGCCGTATCGTACACGGCGCCGAGGTCGAACACCTGGAGCCACGGACGCAATTTCGCGACATGAATATCGTTCATCACGGTCGGTTCCCAGTCTACCGTGGATGTCGCTGTCGATGTCGCCGTTTCTACGTTCGTGACGGATCGGACATACGCCGTGAGCTTTGCGAGTCCCGCGGTCATGGACGCCGCGATGACCTCGTACGGATGCGCTGCCGGCTCCTTGAACCCGCCATATCCCGAAGCGAAGTGCGATGGATATACCATCGGACATACGTAGTCGAAATTCGCATAGGCATCCTCTATCTTTTGGCCGATGCCAAGATCGTCGCTTGCGGACGTCGTGAGTCCGAAGAGATCGGCGGAGAGTTTCCGTGCCGGCAGCCGTTCACGAAGATATTCGAAGAACGATGCAACGATCCGGTGCTGAGCGGTCTTTTCGTCCCAAAATGGAAATGAGGTGAGCGACAGATCGCCGTCCGACGGAAACCGAATGTAGTCAAAATTCACTTCATCAAACCCTCGCGCAAATGCATCGCGCGCCAGCGCAACGTGATAATCCCAAACCGGCTTGGCAGCCGTGTCCATCCACGCGAGTCCCTTCCGATCGGTCCATACCTTTCCCGTATTCTTGTTCTGCACCGCCCATTCCGGATGCGCTTTCGCGAGGAGCGGATCTTGGAATACGCTAATGCGTCCAATGACATAAATGCCTTTGTCGTGCAGCTCTTTGATGAGCGCGTTCGGCCGGGCAATGCGTATCTCATTCTCGGCCCCGATCGCGGCAACATCCGAAATGCCTGTCCGGTACGCGACATACCCCGAGTAATCCTTGATATCGATGACCATCGCGTTCAGTTCCGTCCGGTCGACGAGCGAGGCGAGCGATGCCAGGCGCTTGCTTGAGCCCGCGGTCCAATTCGTCAAATAGATACCCTTCACGATCGCGGGCGGATTCGGCAATGGCTGTTGCGGAGGCAGATCCGTGACGCCGATCGGCTGTGAAATCCCCTGCGTGCTGCTTGCGGTCGGAAGAGGCGCCTCGGGAATTCCCGGAACACTTGTCGTGTTCGTAGGCCCCTGCGCGGTATTTCCCGCGATATCTGCCGATCCGGTCGGTACGATGGATACCGTGCGGTCGGGCAATAACAAAAAAACCGCGGCGATCAATCCGAAGATCGCCACGCCGAGCACGATACTTCCCCTTCTCCTCGTCGCAGTATCCATATCCTTTCTGCGCTGATTACCTTGCTATTATAGGCCATTTCCTGATAATAGAAAGTGCTATGGGATTGGCACTCTATCGGAAATATCGCCCGCGGAAGCTCGATGACCTGCTCGGCCAGGATATGAACGTGCAGATCCTCAAGGATGCCGCGCGCCAGGACCGGCTCGGCCAGGCTTATCTTTTTTACGGTCCTCGCGGCACCGGCAAAACATCAACCGCCCGGCTCATCGCAAAACTCGCGAACTGCGAAAAGCGGCATACGGACCCGAAATTCCGGGAGCTCGGCGAACCCTGCAACGCATGCCGCATCTGCAAGGAGATCGAGGCGAACGCGTCGCTTGGCGTCATAGAAATAGACGCGGCGTCGAACCGCGGCATCGACGAGATCCGCAACCTCAAAGAGGATATCCAGATGGCGCCCGCAGGCACGCTGCGCAAAGTCTATATCATTGACGAAGTTCATATGATGACCCCCGCGGCGTTCAATGCGCTCTTGAAGACGCTGGAAGAACCTCCACGCCATGCGATGTTCATCCTTGCGACGACAGAATATGAGAAACTTCCGGCGACCATCGTTTCGCGCACTCAGCGATTCTTGTTCAAAAAACTCTCTAAAGCAAAGATCCTGGAGAAACTGAAAGCGATCACAAAGGCGGAGAAGATCTCCGTCAATGACGACGCATTGGAGCTCGTTGCGGCGGCGGCGGACGGCAGCGTGCGGGATGCCGAATCGCTCTTGGAGCAGCTTTCATCACTTGCGGCGAAGATCGATCTCAAAACGGCCGAACACATCACCGGTCGGACCGGTTTCAAAACCGTTGATGCGCTTGCCGAACTGATATTGCGGCGCGATCTGAAGAACGCGCTGAATTACGTCGCGCATCTCGGCGAAGAAGGCGTGAATATCGTCCAGTTGGTCCGCGACCTCATTCACTATATGCGGAAGATCGTTACGCTGAATCTTTCGCCCGACGTCGAGTACGTATTCCATACGGAACTGACCGGCGAAGAAGTGAAGCGGCTCGTAGCGCTCGCAAAGCTCACGGAACCCGCCCGCGACCTGAAACTTATCCATGCGCTTATCCGCGCGTATGCGGAAATGCGCTATTCGCCGTTCCACAGCGTTCCGCTCGAGATCGCCCTCATAGAATATCTCAATTCGCCGCAGTAGCTTTTAGCGCTCCTTCTTCTGCCGCGATCGCCGGCGTTCTTCCGCTGCTCTGACCTCGTACTCGTCCAATCCGAGGAAATGCGCGACCTCGTGCCATATGGTGTCGCGCACAACCTCGCGGACATCCATTCCGTTTTCCGCCGCTTCATCTTCCGACGGCTCTTGGAACAGCACGATGCGTCCGGGAAATTCCCACGGCCCGCTTCCCCGCTCGCCAAGCGTTACGCCATCAAAAAGCCCGAGGAGCGTATCCCTCTCGGGAACGTCGTGTTCGCGAAGTTCTTCCGTGGTCGGCTTTATCCTGGCCACGAATACGACATTCGCCAGGTCTTTCCGGAATCGCTCCGGTATGCGAGCGACCTCTTCTGCAACAAGCCGTTCGAATTGGCGCAACGTCATTCCGCCGCTATGATGCGTTTTCGCCTTGCGACGGGCTATCGCACGCCAAAGTCCATCGACTGCCCATCTTTCGACTCCTTCTTGACCGTTTCTATGTTGGTTTCCAAGGCCTTCATGCGACGTTCAAGCTGGTCGATCACGCCCATCCTTCGTTCAAATTCGTATATGGAGCCGCCGGCGCTTCGCTCGATATTCACGATACGGCGCTCGAGCGCTTCAACGCTCTTCGTAAGCGAAGCGAGCTCGCGCTCCAGATTACGAATATCGGATTCCAGATGGTCCGTCATGTGTTTGTACTGTTTATTCTACAAGTTCCGCGAGTTTAGATGCAAGTTGGGATTCCACTTTCGCATTCACCCCTTCCACCACTTTTTGCGCGGCTTCTTTTGCCTTGAATGCCGCGTCTTCCGTCAATTCTTTCCTGTCCTGCGCGGCTTTCATCTTTTTCATAACTTCGTCGCGATGCGTTCGGATCTGGATGCGCGCGGTTTCCGCCATCTTTTTCGCAAGCCGTGCGAATTCCTCCCGCCGCTCGTCGGTTAGGGCTGGCAATGTCACCCGAATACTATTGCCGTCATTCGCCACGGAAAGCCCCGGACGTCCATCCTGAATGGCTTTGGCAACGGTGTTTATGACCGAAGCATCCCAGAGCGCGACCAGAATATCCCGCGGCGGGCGTATGGTGATGGATCCCATCTGTTTTACCGTCATCGTCTGGTTATATGCCACGACCGGAAGATCTTCCACAAGCTGCGGATTGGGACGATTGCTCCGCACGCCCTGTAACTCGTTCACAAAACGCTCGAGGACCGCGCGAAGCGCACTATCAAGTTCTTTGCTGTAGATATCCATGCGTATCAGATGTTTTATGTGAGGTGTTCAGCAAGCGCAGTGAGCTGGAGCCGTGGATTCAGATTATAGGAATCTTCATTTTGCCGCAATTCCATGAGGCGATGCCATAGGACCGACTGCTTCTTCGCCGCCGCCTCATCGGGGAAAAGCGTGATAACGAGCGTTTCCAAAAAAACGCCGAATGAAAATGTTTCGGTACTCACCAGTTCTTTTACATATTCGTTCCGCGCGCGACCGCGGAGGCGCAGATATTCGCGCACATCTTGCTCTCGCGCTTTCCAATCCCCGTCCTTCGCGAACATGAGCGCTCTGCCGGGGGCGCCCTGGGAACGATCTGCGGCGCGACGCGCCTCTTCATGTTTCACGCCGTGTTCGCTGACAAGCCACTGCGCGATGGCCTCGGCCGGCACCGGGCTTACATAGATCCCCTGCAAACGTGAACGAACCGTCGGCAACAGCCGTTCCGGATCGTCCACGACGAGCATGATGAGCGAGCGCAGATTCGGCTCCTCCGCTATTTTCAATAATGCGTTCTCCGCCGATGGCGTGAGCAGTTCGCCGTTCTCCAAGACCACCGTGCGCACCGAGCTTCGATTCGGCGCTTGAGCGAGGAACGCACGTATCGTGCGCACCGCGTCGATACCCACCGACTCACCACCCTCTCCGGACAGTCGGACGCGCAACAGGTCGCCGAGCATGGGCGGTTTTTCTTCATGCCAATCGAACACGCCGGTTTCCAGATAATTCGCGAGCGCAAGAGCAACGGTCGCCTTGCCCACGCGCCGGGGTCCGAAAAGCAAGTAGCCGTGCGCAAGCTGCCGCTTGTCCGCAAGCTGCGTGAATCGCCGTATAAGATCGTGATGGCCGATGAGCATCGTGATGGGATTCGGAATGTGACGCGTTCCGATAATTCCATTCTCCCTTTTCTGTTGCTCAAATTCCAGCCTACCGTTTATTGAGCAACGTCTGCTTATAGGTATCCAGATGGTCCAGAATGAGCCCGGTGCCTTTCGCAACGCAGAACAGCGGGTCTTCGGCGACATAGGCCGGCACGCCCAAGAATCGTTCAAAGAATTCCGGCAGATGATGGAGCTGGGCCGAGCCGCCCGAAAGGATGATGCCCTTGCTCATGATATCCGCCACGAGTTCCGGCGGCGTGTTGTTGAACACGTTCTGCACCGAGCCGGCGATTTCTATAAGGTGCGGATTCAATGCTTCCGCTATTTCGTTCGAGCTGATGACGATATCCTTCGGCAAACCGTTCACAAGATTGCGGCCGCGGACCTGATACTCCATTTTGTCCTTTGTCGGAAGCGCCGAACCGATGGCGATCTTCACCTGCTCGGAGGTCTGCTCGCCTATGGCGAGGGCGTATTTCTTCTTGATATAGTCCGAAAGCGCCTGGTCGAATTTATTACCGGCGACGCGAAGCGATGCCCATGACACGATGTTCCCAAGCGCAATGACCGCGACCTCGGACGTGCCGCCGCCCATATTGATGATCATATGGCCCGAACGCGCGTTGATGGGAATTCCTGACCCGAGCGCGGCAAGAACCGGTTCGCGGACGATGAAGACGTTCTTCGCGCCGGATTCCATTGCGGCGTTCACAACGGCGCGCCGTTCCGTCTGCGTGATGCCTGCCGGAACGGAAATGATGACGTCCGGTTTGAATATGTTGAACCGTCCGGTTGCTTTGCTGATGAAATAGGTAAGGAGCGCTTTTGTGATGTAGTAATCGGCGATAACGCCATCCTTCAAGGGCCGGTACGCGATGATCTCCTCGGACGTGCGTCCGATCATCTCCTTCGCTTCGCTACCGACTGCCATCACGGTATTCCCCGGGCGGCGGAGCGCCACGATCGTGGGTTCGTTGATGATAAACCCGCGTCCGGGCACGAAAACCACCGTGTTCGCGGTGCCCAAATCAATGCCGATTTTGCGCGTTAATACGGCCATAAAAGCAGGGATACTATACCTCCATTTTTACCCTACGACAAGCCCGCCGACTTTAAAAGCGAAACGCTCCGCTCACGCCGGAGGCATCTGAGTTTTACCGAATCCGGCCATCACAAAAACCGGGGCATTTACATGCCTTTCAGGATATCTATCCTCGCGCCAAGCTTGTTCAACCGGTTCACGAGATCTTCATATCCGCGATTGATGGAATACACGTTCCGCAGAATGGACGTACCGCGCGCGGCAAGCATGCCGATCAACACGATAACTGCCGGGCGAAGCGCGGGCGGACAAACAACTTCCGCACCGCGAAGCTCCGTCGGGCCCTCGATATAGACACGATGCGGATCCGCAAGAATGATGTTCGCATTGAGCTTCGCGAGTTCCATATAGTAGATGGCGCGGTTCTCGTAGACCCAATCGTGAATGAGCGTCGTTCCTTTCGCTTGCGTCGCAACGGGCACGAAGAACGGCAGATTGTCTATGTTCAGCCCGGGATACGGCTGAGCGTGAAGTTTCTCTTCAAGCGCAACGAGTTTGGACGGAAGGGTCTTGATATCAACAAGATTCGCCTCGCCGTTCCGGGCCTTATATCGGCGCAGGATCTTGTACCGGAATCCCATCTTCTCGAGCCTTAACAATTCCATCTCCAAGAAATCAATGGGGCATCGTTCAATGGTAAGCGATGAGCGAGTCGTCGCGGCAATGGAAAGGAAGAGCATCGCTTCGATGGGGTCCTCGCTCGGCTCGTATGCGACATCTGCGCGAATATCACGCTTGCCATGCACGGTCATTGTGGTCGTTCCGATGCCATCCACGCGCACGCCGAGCTTCTCGAGGAACCGCGCAACATCTTGCACCTGATAGTTCGCTGAGGCGAATTTAATGACGGTCTTGCCCGGCACGCGCGCGGCGGCCATGAGCGCATTTTCCGTCACCGTATCGCCGGCTTCGTACAGCACAATATCGGCAGGGCGAAGCTTTGCAGCGGTGATGTGATAGTTGCCTTTCGTCGCAGAGATCTTCACGCCAAGCTTTTCTAATGCGAACAGATGCGGACGCACCGTCCGTCGGCCAAGCCGACAGCCGCCAGGATACGGTATGGCAAATGCCTGCAGTTCATGGATAAGCGGACCCATAAGCATCAGGACGCTCCGCGTTTTTATCGCCGATGCGATGTTCAATCTATCCATCCGAAGCGTTTTTGGAGGAACGATCTCCACGTCGCTTTGGCCCGACCAGCGAACCGTAACGCCGATGGATTGGAGCACTTCTATCACCCGGTTCACTTCTTCGATTTTCGGCATATTGCGAAGCGTCGTCTTGCCGCGGTTCAAGAGCGATGCGCAAAGCAACCCAACCGCCGAATTTTTTGATGTGTTCACGCGAACCGTGCCGGAAAGCTTCCGCCCGCCCTCGATACGGAAGCTCATCGCGCCGGATGACAGCGTGATGATATTGCGCTTCAATACGCGGCCGATCTTTGCGAGCGTCTCGGTCGTGAAATTCTGCTCACCCTTTTCCATTCGCGCAACGGCACTTTGGCTCGTGTGCAAAGCCTTTGCTAACTCCTCTTGCGTCATTCCCGCATGTTCGCGAAGCGTTTCTATAAATCTGCCGATCTGTATTTGTTCTTCGGTTTTCATATAAATAGCATATCACATATGATATATTTGTTCAATGATGCACGAGGAACCCCGTGCGGTCGCAGTTATGGATATGCTTGCAACCGGATCGCCTCTGTGGTACTGTGCGTGACGGTTCGTTGTAACGGCTTCCGGTCGGCAAATGCGTTTCGGGTCCCGCCTGAGCGCGCCCGCCCCCGTTCGCGACGGGAGGGAATGTGCTCCCCTACAGCGCACTATGCATATCGCAGGACGTTCTGCGAACCAGCCGGCCGTGCCCTCACAAGGGGTACTCCACTCCCTAAGCCGTGGATGGGATGGGCTCATAACCCGCCATCCGCGTCAATCGGAGGAAATGCCGGTCTTCATCATCCCTACAAATACATTACCCCCAGAAGCAGTCGCTTCTGGGGTGCGTTCTTTTTTTGGGCAAAACAAAGCCTAGCCGTATACGCGGGAATGGATGTACTCCCCCAACTCAGCGATGGCGACGCGCTCCTGTTTTGCCGAATCGCGATCGCGGACGGTCACGGTATCCTTCTTTTCACCGCCGTTCTCTCCGAGCGTGTCGAAATCGACCGTAATGCAGTATGGCGTCCCGATCTCGTCCTGGCTGTAGTATCGCTTGCCGACATTTCCCCTATCATCCCATGCGATCATGAACCGCTTGCGGAGATCCGTATAAATTTCCTTGGCTTTTCCCACTAACGCCGGTTTATTCGCCAAGAGCGGAAATACGGCGGCTTTATATGGCGCGAGTCGAGGTTTGAGTTTCAAGACCAGCCGGTCACCGTCTTCGGCATAGGCGCCGCATAAAACAGCAAGCACCGAGCGATCAACGCCCCAGGTCGGTTCAATGACATGCGGATAGAACGCATCACCCTCCTCTTCTTTATAGGGCGGTTCTTTGAAGTGATTCTTGAGATCGAAGTCCGTACGATATGCCAAACCGTAGAGTTCATCTCGGCCGAACGGATATTCATATTCGAAGTCGATCGTCCGTTTCGAGTAGTGCGCCAGTTCGCTCTTTGGAACATCGAGTTCGAAAACGTTGTCCTTGATATTCAATCCAAGATCGTTCTTCATCCAATCAAACATCTCTTCGCGCCAATGCTCGAACCATCGTTCCCACTCCTCGGGACGAATGAAATATTCTATCTCCATCTGCTCGAATTCACGCGTCCGGAAAATGAAATTGCCAGGTGTTATCTCGTTTCGGAATGCCTTGCCGATCTGCGCGATGCCAAACGGGAGTTTCCGGCGAGTGGTATCGAGAACATTCTTAAAATCGACGAACATCGCCTGAGCCGTTTCTGGTCGGAAATATACGATGTTCGATCTTTCTTCCGCAGGACCAAGAAAGGTTTTCAGCATCAAATTGAACTGCTTAGCCTCAGTGAACGAATCCTCCGCCTTGCAATTCGGGCACGATCCCTTCGCATCTATTTTGTCAGCGCGGAATCTTTCATGGCATTGCTTGCATTCAACGAGCGGATCGGAAAACGTGGATAAATGCCCGCTCGCCTCCCATACTTTCGGGTTCATAATGAGCGCCGCATCAATGCCAACGATATCGTCGCGCCGATGCACAAAACGCTCCCACCACGCTTTCTTGATGTTGTTCTTAAGCTCCACACCCAAGGGACCGTAGTCCCACGAATTCGCAAGACCGCCGTAAATTTCCGAACCCGGATACACGAATCCCCGGCGCTTTGCCAAACTCACGATCTTCTCCAAGGTCACCGATTCCATGTTACGGTTTTACTTCATGATTTTGCCCGACAAGCGACGTGTCGTCGGGAAGGTTCGTATCCAGCTGTCGGTCGCTTGATTTGAGCTTCCGTTCCACAAAATTATCGTCCGCTTCAATGGTTGTCTCGCTCAGGAACTCAACGCTTTGGCCGACCTGATTCACAGCCGGAACATTCTCCACCTGGAACACGGCCTCCACCGGATCGCCCAGCAAGCCCTTCGTCGCCGGAAGATTTGCGATGTCCCAGCGCACTTCATTGGACGCCGCATTGAACCGCGGCTGAGCGCCAATGGTGCTTTTTATAACGCGTACGAACCTGGTGTTGGATTGCAAGAAAGCGAACACGCGGATATTGGACACATCGGTTGAATGATTCTGGAGCTTCCAGTGGATGGTGTATTGCGTTGCCTGATTTATCCGCGGTGGGAAAACGCCGCTGTTCACCACATTCGCATCCGCGTCGTGGTAGAACGCCGACGCATCAACGGTTATCCTCCCCTGCACCTTGCTTTCCAAACCTGTCACCGAAATGGTCTTCGCCGCGCCCGTTTGCTCCGGAACGGTCGGTGATTCTATCTGTGCGCGGACCTTCAGCATGTAGTTCTTGTCGCTCAGACGCGTAATGGGAAACGCATCGCGAAGCGCGATGCGCAGGTTCACGAATCCGCTTCCGCCGGGACGGATCTGCGCGAGTCCCGGCGTGTTCGCCGTATTCCACGTGAACGTATTCGTCAGCGAATTGAAGAATGCCGTGGTCGCCGCCGTTCTGAAGTTATACATTTCACCCGTAAGCACTGCGGTAACGGTCAGGTTCTCCAATACAATAGGCGAATTATTCTTATAGATGAAACTGTAATCAAGGAACTCCCCTGCTCTTGCGACAAATCCCAAGCTTTCACGATTCACTTCAATATTCAGGGAAAGCGGAGATTTACTGATACCCATCGCGACCTCCTGATCGGCAACGGTGTATGAACGTCCGGAAAATTCAGCCGAGAGCTTTGCCTTCACCCTAAAGTAGGTCTCCGCAGCGCCAAGAACCGCCCCGGACATGACGACGCTCTTCTTTTCCCTGCGCCGGAGCGTGCCGAGCTCCCAGCGATTATTGGACTGGCTCGGTTTCGGATCGCTCTTCGTGAATTGAAATACCGGCGGTAGCTCCAATTCAAGCCGCACATGCTCAAAATCGGAAGGCGAAGCGTTCTCGTACGAGATGACGACATCAAAATTTTGCCCGCTGAAAACATTTTCGGGCGTTTCGAAGTTGAGCGTGATTGCCGGCTGGCCGATCTCCACATCAAATCCATCAAACGCTTCAAATTGCGTCTTGCCGTTCGGACCGCCCACATAGGCGATCTTTGCCTCAACATGCTTCACGCTTTGAGAACCCCCCGTCGCAATGAGCGTAAAACTTTGTTTGCCAAGCCCCTGTGCCGCAAGTTCGCCGATATCATACTCCGCAAATCGTACGTCGGCCGGCGAACCGACAAGCGAAAGATATTCCGGAAGAGAAAGCGTAAGCCGCGCGTCTTTCGCGGGGGCGGTTCCTTCGTTCGAGAATGACACATCAACCGTAAACGGCTCGCCGACCTTCACCGCGCTGGGAGCTAAAGCAGTGAGCTGAACTTCGCCGCTTTCGTGCGGCACGACATACATCACCAGCGCGATGAGAACAGCGCAAAACCCCGCACCCAGAAGGATCACAATGATTTTTTTCATCTCAGTATTGAATCCCGGCGACGCACGATTTCCTATGAGACCCGTGTGTCATTCCCTACCCCATTGATATTACCGCACCTGGCTCAAGTTTTGAAGCATTCGTTTCCATCGAGGTTCTTGCGGGTGTGTGCGCAGCGCAGACGAATTCTTGCGTCCCGATCACGAACGCGCAAGGACGTTTTGCGCATTGGGAACAGGATGCATGCGCCGGGTCCCAGCCCAGAAGCGCAAGCACAACCCGCCAATGGTATGCGGCACCGGTGAGCGTATTCCACAGTTCGTTGTCACGCTCAGCATCGTGTATGAGGTGGTTCAACGCCCGCAGATCGCTTGGCGCATGCGGCAGGCGGCGTTCTTTGAGAGCGTCGGCGATGCGCATACCGTTCTTTTCCACAATGCGCACGGACGCTACATCTCCGATCTGGAGATGCGGCGTAAGTTTCGATGTTATCTTCCGCGCGCTTTTTCCCCGTACGACGATGCGGCCGAACCGTTCGGTGAACAGGGAAAAGCGCGTATCCGCCTCTCCGACCGGTTCGGCATCAAGAACGATGGCCGTGCTTCGATATTCGTACATTACACCTCTGCGCGTGGCGGCTCCTCGCCGGAAGGAGGCGCATCCTGTTTTCCGTTATGCTTACCATCGGCACAGTCGCACGCCTCAAGCGGCTGTTCGTGCTTTGAACAATCCGGAGCATTGCACAAGCCGGGCTTATCCGCCTCGCCCTTGCATTCACCGGTACAAATATAGTGGATCATGGAAATCTGATATATCAACTCAATCTTATCGTTCTATTCTCCCCCATGCGATGGTATTCCATAAACGCTCATGGAAATAATACGCAATCATACTGACGAACGCGGCGACGATGGTGGCCTCAATGGACTGAACAACTTTCCCGGTGAGCACGTATAACATGCCGAACGTGACGATCGTTGCGATGACGCGCCATACGACCGCTTTTACGAGCGATCGAAGTTTTGTTTCAGAGCTCATATGAGATAGCGAACGAATACAGGATCGGATATGTGCGCGGCGCGAACAGAACACGCACCGTGCGACCGCGATCGATCACGTGAACATTTTTTCTCCCGATGCGCTCCACCGCTTCCGAAGATGCCACGCGGCCCAGAGATATGCGGCTCCCGTAATGACGAATAGGACCTGATTCCCATAGGAAACGGACATCCCGATGTTCTGCCCCAAAAGTCCGGCGAGACCCAAGTTAATGCCGGAAATGACGCTTACGAAGAACGCATACGTGTCGCGCTGGTCGCGTCCGCCAAAAAGCTTCTTCTCACCGCCGTGCCAGCGATACAGCAGATACGCCGAAGCGACGCCCGAGACGATCCACGACAGATGGAGAAACGGGAGCGTGATGCCATAGAGCGTCGGCAGAAAATACAAAACGGGCGGATATCCTCCGAGGAAGAGTGCCACCGCAGCGATCACGAGCCGAGTCTGCGACCAAACGAAACTATACCGCTCCAGCTGGTCCGGGTGAGTGTGATGTTTAATGCTCATCGGCTAAGTATACCACATCCACCGTCACGCCAATTTGATTTACAAATCCTCATGTTCTGCTATTATCATTGACGACGCGCGGGTGGCGAAACCCGCCAGAGGCGGGCAAGCTGGCAGATTTAGCCGCCTTCGGCGGCCGCACTACCTTGAGAATGGTAACAGTTTATGTCATCAGAAGTTTAACGGGTAGTTTTAGATACGTCGGTATGACTGACAATTTGAAGCGTCGTTTGAAAGAACACAATTCTGGAAAAAGCAGAAGCACCCGAAGTTATGTGCCTCTCCGGCTAATCTATAGCGAAGATTGCAAGAATCGTATTCACGCCAGAGGCAGAGAGAAATTTTTAAAGAGCGGTGCTGGACGGAAGTTTCTTAATAATCTAGAATTTCGTTGAGTAATTGCGCGGGTGGCGAAACTGGCAGACGCACTACCTTGAGGTGGTAGCGCCCGTAAGGGCTTGGAGGTTCAAATCCTCTCCCGCGCACACAGAATCTTGCTATGATCAAACCAATGAACCGCAACGGCTTCGCGCCAATCGTTATCCTAATCGTCGTCGTGGGAATTTTGGCTGTCGGTGCCGGAGGTTTAGCCATTCAAAAGGATGACGAAAATACGGTACTTAGACGACAAAATTACGCTCTAACCAACCAGGTCGACACTCTATCCAATCAACTTCAGCAACTTGCCGCTCAAAAACAGGTTATCACCCGAATCGAATCGCCAAAACAAGCTCCCTCGCCGACACCACAACCACCAGCTCCACCAAAACCATCCATTAATTCTTTTCAAATCGGTCAAGCATTTGACGTCGGTAGTATGCAATTTACAGTACTTTCGGCAGTCGACCTTGGAGGCCAATATCACTCAAATCGCACGACTGGTAAATACGTCGAAGTGACTTTTTCCGCAAAGAATATTGGCACGAATACTGCCTCTATCAACCCCGCTTATTACATACTCGATTCTCTAAATCGTCACTACGATACTACTGATTCTGTAATATATTATTCTCCACCAGATGGATATAAGCATTACTCAAGCTATCAAGGTCAGCCGGGTCCTTTTGGGCAGGATATGAGTTTGAACGATCTTAAACCCGGATTTACGCAAAGCTTCGGCTCACTTTTTGAAGTCGCAGCTGACTCTCAGGGCCTTACGTTATTGATGGGGAAAGACAATAGCCCAAAGTATATTTCTCTTGGACTGTGACTATTAGGCTCTAATACCAGCTAAAACAGTTCGAACATCGTCCCATCCCGCGCACATGAGAAAATCCCGCCGAATCTGTAAGGCGAGGATTCTTCGTTGTCCCGATGGAACGAAGCGACGAGGGAGAGAATGGACACCACGAATTACAAACATAGGGGGCTCGAATGGAGTCCCCTATTCTTCGAGCTGCATCGGCTCTCACTCCGGTAGCGTCCGCTCGCGGCGGACGTACTCCTGCATGAATACGTTGAGCTTCGTCACCGGCATACCCCTGCCGCCCGCGGCTTTGAACAGACGGTCGAGCTTCTTCGGATCTTCCACTTTCTGCAGCACATGAGCGAGATGTTGTTCTTTACCACTCGTCCTCCGCGACCTTCCTCGCTGCATATCGTCCTCCTTTTGTTCTGTCTGAAAGACTACCCGTAACGGTAACTGCTTGCAACCAAAATCCCCGCTCAGGCGGCGGGGTTTTTGGTTCTTGTTTCGTGATATGCGTCTCGTGAATCGTGTCGCTAAATCGACACTCCCAGCCGCTGCCGAATCTTCGCTCCGGATGCTTTGCGCACCCAATAAAGCTTTGCCTTGCCTACCTTCTTCGGCGAGGACACAATATCCACCTTAGAGATGAGGGGCGTATGCATCGGATAGATCTTTTCCACGCCAACGCCAGCAAGGACCGTGCGGACCGTGAACGTTCCACCGGCCTCGGAACCGTGTCGTTTGGCGATCACAATGCCCTCGAATGGGGCCGTTGCTTTTCCTTCCCAGACGCGAACCTTCGCGCCGGGCTTTATTTTATGGACAATTGCTTCTGCGATCATGGGTATTGCTGTGGTTTGCGGCTGTTATTTCTGGTCAGCGAACGCCGTTTTCTTCGCCAGCTGATTCTTAATCATATTTTCCAAATCGTCAATAGAGGTCCGGGCTTTTACGTAATAGTCCACCGCGCCAAGGCTTCGCGCTTTTTCCACGTCCGTTTCCTGTCCCAAGTTCGTAGCGACGATGATCGGGATGGAGGTCAGTTCCGGATCGGAAGCGATATGCTCCATCAGCTCGAAACCGGACATCTTCGGCATGATGATATCTAAAATGACCAAGTCGGGCTTGAAACTCCGCATCTTCTGTATGCCTTCGTCGCCGTCGAACGCCTGGTCAACGACAAAGCCGTCGTGTTCCATCCGGCTTTTGATGATCGAGGACAAAAAGCGGTCATCTTCCACGATGAGTACTTTTGGTTGCATGGCGTTCTATTTCTATGATGCTTGATTTTCCTGGCCCGGCTTTTTTGACAATCGATTTTTTACGACATTCTCAAGGTCATCGATGGACGTCTTCGCTTTAATGTAATAATCCACCGCGCCCAAGCTTCTGGCCTTTTCTACGTCAGATTCCTGGCCAAGATTTGAAACGACCATAATGGGAATGCTGTTCAATTCGACATCGCTCACCACGCGTTCCAAAAACTCAAAACCCGACACTTTTGGCAGGATGATGTCCAAGATGACAAGATCGGGCCGCAAGCTTCGCATCTTCTGCACGCCTTCGTCGCCGTCGAACGCCTGATCAACGACAAAACCGTCGTGTTCTAGGCGACTCTTGAGCATAGACGACACAAATCGATCATCCTCTACGAGTAATACTTTCGGCTGCATACTGCACCCAGTATAACAGATAGAGCTGGTCTGGCAAAATCGTTCGACTTTGCTCAGGGTAAAGAGCTTTTTCGTTGTCCCAACCCATCTCGGCATTGCCGAAATGTCGACGTAGTTTAATTGATCCACGCACAGCTTCCGCTACGCGTGCCTTGTTACGACTTAGCCCATGTCACCGAGCCAGAACTAATCCCACCGAAGCGAGACTTCATCCTTTCCCGGCTTCCTTGGCTTGACGGGCAGTGAGTACAGGACTCGAGAACGTATTCACCGCAACGTAGCTGATTTGCGATTACTAGCGATTCCGGCTTCATGGGGTCGAGTTGCAGACCCCAATCCGAACTGAGGCCAGGTTTTGTGGGGTTAGCTCCGGCTTACGCCTTGGCGACCCATTGTCCTGACCATTGTAACACGAGTGTAGCCCAGGGCATCAGAGGGCCATGCGGATTTGACGTCATCCCCTCCTTCCTCCCCCGCCGAAATCCGCAACGATTGTTGTGAACTTTGGCGGGGGCAGTTTCGCGTGACACTTGTAACACGCGATAGGGGTTGCGTTCGTTCACCCAATTAAGGGGACGCCTCACGGCACGAACTGACGACAACCATGCAGCACCTGTGCTTTCTGTCCTTGTGAGAGGTCTTCCCTTTCGGGAAGATTTCAAAAAGCATTTCAAGCCCTGGTAAGGTTCCTCGCTTATCGACGAATTAAACCTCATGTTCCACCGCTTGTGCGAGTCCCCGTCTATTCCTTTGAGTTTTAAGCTTGCGCTCGTACTTCCCAGGCGGCCTGCTTAACGCGTTAGCTCCGGCACTCCGAGGGTCGATACTCGAAACACCAAGCAGGCATCGTTTAGGGCGTGGACTACAAGGGTATCTAATCCTTTTTGCTCCCCACGCTTTCGTGTCTCAGAGTCAGGAAGGTCCCAGTGCACTGCCTTCGCCTTTGGTGTTCCCCACGATATCAACGGATTTCACCCCTACACCGTGAGTTCCATGCACCTCTAACCTCCTCTAGTCCTGCCGTATTCCACGCAGTTCCACCGTTAGGCGGTGGGATTTAACATGAAACGCACAGAACCTCCTACACACGCTTTACGCCCAATAAATCCGGATAACGCTTGAGGTCTACGTATTACCGCGGGTGCTGGCACGTAGTTACCAACCTCTTTCCGTGGAGCCCTCACTTGCGTTGGTACTCCACTACCGCAGTTTACAACCCGAAGGCCTTCATCCTGCACGCGGCGTCGCTCGATCAGGCTTTCGCCCATTGTCGAATATTCTCGACTGCTGCCTCCCGTAGGAGTACGGACCGTGTCTCAGTTCCGTCGTTGGGGATCAGGCTCTCACCCCCCCTACCGGTCATAGCCTTGGTAGGCCATTACCCTACCAACTAGCTGATCGGACCTAGGCCGATCCCGAAGCGCATTGCTGCGTTTACCCTTCGATTGCTCTCAGGGACTATCGGGTATTACTCCGCCTTTCGGCGGACTATCTCCGTCTTCAGGGTACGTCACCAAGGTGTTACTAACTCGTTCGCCGCTACTCTATCCCATCCGTCGCTTTGATGTAATCGCAACTTCTTCAAAGATAGAATCGCTCGACTTGCATGCCTTATCCACGCCGCCAGCGTTCATCCTGGACCAGGATCAAATCCTCAGTAAAAATCGCGCATTTGTTCAACACGCGAGCTTAAGCGCTATCGATAACGCTCAAACTCGCATGTCTCACGTGCGTGAGTCTTGCTGCGATTGAATGTCTGTTTTTTGTCTGTATCCCACCGTCTCCGAAACTCCTGCGGGACATGCCCGCGTGTGTTCCGGTTGCGATGCTGATACTCAGCAACCGCAAAAACACATCTCGCCGATGGCTGAACGTGTATTGCGACCACTGGTTATTGGGACAACGAAAAAACTCTCTTTTTACCAGTTAATCTGATATCACCCCTCTTCGTCCGCCTTGCGGAAGAGCGGGGGCAAATTTTTCAAAACAACACAACCTGCGGCGACCCTGAGGCCGCCATCGGATGCAGGGTCTATTATAGGGATGGCCCGCGTTCTGTCAAGGTGCTCAGATCCTTTCTCCGAAAGAACCGGTGTCGTTCCGGTTCCAGCGACCGGACCGCACCTGCTTCTCATCCCGCCAACCGAGCACATAATGCGTTATGTGCTCGGACCAAGCTTGGCGGGATTCCGAAAGCTTCTTTCGGAGAAAGGATCTTCGCTCTGCGAAGCCGTTCCAGAGAGTGGCCAGTATTATCCCCAATTGACAGGAGTATGTTATTAGGATATAATCTCCGCGGTTCGTCAACTCTTGGAGGTCAACGAATGAAAAAGCGAGTTATCATCGCCGGTGGCGTAACGCTCGGAGCCGTGGCGGCAGGAGCAGCCGTAAGCGCCCTCGCGCACAGGCGCGCGAAGAAGTTGGAGGAGCTCGGGGATCCAAATCCCCTCGCCCTCTCCTCCGGCGCAAAGACCACGACCGAGCTGGACGATCTCGAACGCCTCACTCGCGCCGCCCGCTGTCCCGGCGAGATCGTCAGTTCGTAGAATCTCCCTTCCGCGTCCCGGAATCGCCTATTGCGGCTCCGGGACGCGCCTCTTTTTCCTATTTGCCATTTTTTTGAAGTTGGATATAATGGACCAGTTATGAAAACCGATATTCATCCCACATATTACAAGGATGCCAAGGTGCGTTGCGCCTGCGGCAATAGTTTTACGGTCGGCGCAACGCGGCCGGAGATCCGCGTTGAGATCTGCCACAACTGCCATCCGTTCTATACGGGCGAAAAGAAGCTTGTTGATACCGCGGGTCGCGTGGAACGGTTCACGACGCGCAGAACAAAAGCAGTTCCCGCACGGGTAAAGAAAGTTCGGATCCGCAAGAATAAAGTTACGTCACTGTAACCAAACTCCTTCCGGCAAACCGGTGAAGTTTTGGGCCTCTTGCGCGCTCCGCAGATATTTGCGCACGGAGGCGATGATGCGTTCAAGGCTGCTCGTCTTTCGGATATATCCCTCGGCGCCGACCTGTTGCGCGGCAAGCTGATCGACATCCAATCCCCCCGGCCGGATGTCGCCGAGCTTGGTAAGGAAAAATATCCGTAAACCGCGCGTTAAAGGGTCTGTCTTCAGATCCAAAATGACACTCACCCCATCCCGTGCTGGCAAATGAACTTCAGTGAGCATAAGGTCCGGACGCAAAGCTCGCGCTTTCTGCGCCGCGATGTTTCCGTCCTGCGCTATTTCAACGCGGCAGCCTATTCCAGTGAGCCGCCCCGAAAGTTCTTGAGCAAAGCTCGCATCGTTGTCTGCGAGGAGAATGAGCGGTCGTTTTTCCATGGAAGCGATATGTCCATTATACATCATTTGCCCGGCATGGCTCTTCGGTCGTGACATAGACGCCTTTCTTGTAGTACAATCGTTTGCACAGAAGCGGTTCCACGAACTATTCCATGAAAAAGCTCATTTTGGAGATTCGGGCCGGGGCGGGCGGCGATGAAGCCGCTATTTTTGCCGGCGATCTCGCGCGGATGTACCAGCGATATGCGGGAAAGCGCGGCTGGACATTCTCTATCCTTGATTCCAACGAAACGTCCTTGCAGGGCTATAAATCGCTCGTTGCCGAAGTGAAGGGCGAAGGATGTTATGACGCTCTGAAGCTCGAATCCGGCGTCCATCGCGTCCAGCGCATTCCGGCGACCGAAAAAGCTGGGCGCGTGCATACCTCAACGGCGTCCGTTGCAATCTTGCCCATCGTGGAAGCGAGGGAGGTCACCGTGAATCCGAACGATTTGGAGGTCACGTTTTCCCGCGCCGGCGGCCCGGGCGGGCAGAATGTGAACAAGATAGAGTCCGCCGTCCGCATTCTCCACAAACCGACGGGTATCGTTATCTCATGCCGAGTGGAGCGGAACCAGCACGCGAACCGCGAACGCGCGATGGAAGTGTTGCGCGCGAAACTCTGGGACCTGGAACAACAACGAACAACGGGCAATGTTTCCGAGATCCGCCGCGAGCAGGTCGGGAGCGCTGACCGTTCCGAAAAAATACGCACCTATAATTTTCCCGACGACCGTATTACGGACCATCGCTTCAACGCGAAAGTACACAATATCGAAAAAGTGCTTGAAGGCGATCTGGATGCGCTTTTGAAGAAGATAGCGAAGGGCGGGGCCGGGCAATAAGACATTCCCAGGTGCTATGTGTTCGCATAGCACTCGTAAATGCCAAGTACGAACGGGGACGAATGATGTCCCCGTTTTACGTTTTGTCCGGCGCAGTGGTCGTCCCCATCGCGACGAACGAGTTGTTCGTCGTGGAAACGGTCAAATAGTAGAACTGTCCTAGTTGTATGCTATAGCATACAACTAGGACGGGAACCGCCTCGGGCATGCTAATCAAGCGCCCAATTCCTATCCCCAACCTACTGAAGTCCGCTTCACTGGACGCACGGCGAACACGGCTCTAGGATGCATTCTATGACTGCCATCAATCCGAACGACATACATCCCATCCAGGGACGCATTCTCCGAGAACTCCTCTTTCATCCCGACCGGCGCTTCTCGGACCTTGCGCCTAAAGGTGTTCCCAGCGACCAACTGGCGTTCCACGTAAAACGCCTACTGGAGCTAAGTCTGTTGAATAAGCTTGGCGACCGGTACGAACTCACCGCAAGCGGCAAAGAGTTTGCCGGGCGTTTTGACACCGACGGAGCTGAGACAATGGTGATGGAGAAACAAGCAAAACTATGCGTTCTTGTCACGTGTGTGCGCGATGGAAAATATCTTGTCCAACAGCGGCTCAAGCAGCCATTCTATGGATTCTATGGATTTGTTACCGGTAAGGTCAAAATGGGCGAAACGACCGCAGAAGCGGCCGCACGGGAACTCATGGAAGAAACTGGCCTAACGGCGAAACTCCTGCCCGTCGGCATAGAACATAAGATAGATCACTCCGCGAGCGGTGAACTTTTGGAAGATAAACACTTCTTCGCGTTTCGTGGCGAACACCCGCAAGGGGCGCTTGTTGAGCGCTTTGAAGGAGGTCGGAATATGTGGCTCACCAAAGAAGAAATGCTCGCGATGCCAAACTTGTACGCCGATATCGCAGATGCCCTATCGTTATGGGAAAGTAAAGAATTCCACGTCATTGAACGGCGGTATACGGAAGAGAAATACTAGAGACGCTTCGCCACTTCTGCTATCTCTTCCGCGATTCCTTCGATGAGATCGAAATTCTTTGCTTCGTCCGCCGTCACCCACGCGAAATCCGTCAGATCCTTGCCCAGTTTTACTTCGCCGCTTTTCCACGGCGCCCAGTACGAAAGAATAACGACCGGATAGCCGTCGGGACGGACGAACGCGAGGTCGCACACATATTCCGCGCGCCCAATTTCCAATCCGACCTCCTCTTGCACTTCTTTCTCAACCACCCATTGCACGACGTTGTACCATTGGTTCGCGAGCTGCGGCAGATGTTCGTACTCGTGGCGCACCAGCTTTCCACCCGGCACCGTCCAGCGGTTCGGATGAACCTTTTCGTGCGCGGCACGTTTGGCTATCAAAAACTTGCCGTCCCTTGCGACAATACACGTCGCGACGACGAAATGGATTCTCGGGTCTATTGCTTGTTCGTTACTCATCAACGCCGAAGCGCTTGTATGGGAACGGTTTGAATCCTTTGCCGAACCAGTGCTGTATCTCGTGCTCTGCCTCCTCCGGCGTCTCCGAGGCATGGAGCAAGTTCATCACTGCGCGCTTTTCGCTGTTCGCGAGCGCGGCGGAATCTATGGAGAAGTCGCCGCGAATGGTGCCCATATCGGCCGCCGAGGGCATCGTTGCGCCGGCGATCTTCCGCACGACGTCAACCGCATGCACGCCCTGCACCGCCATCCGAACGAGTGGCGCCGAGGTCATGTAATCCACCAGCCATTTGCGGACCATCACGCCGATCTTCTTGTCGTCTTTGGTGCCTAATTCTTTCACCACGTCATAGCCGTATTTCTCATACGTCGCCAGGCTCTTTTGCCCCAAACGACGGATCCACGCCTCATTCTTCGGATAGTGGTCGTCTATCTGCGCATGCGTCGGCTGGAACATCTCAAGCGCAACGACTTTCAGGTCGCGCTGTTCGAATCGTCGGATGATCTCGCCGATAAGCCCCTTCCGGACCCCGTCCGGCTTTATCATCACATAGGTCACCTCTTCTTTCGGTTTTCTCTTGTTCATGTGGTTATTATTTTTCGTTCTTTATTGCTAATCCTAATTCATCAAGCTGCTTCTTGTCTACGGACGCAGGGCTTCCCATCATCGGATCGCGGCCGTCGCCGGTCTTCGCGAACGCAATGACCTCGCGGATATTCGGCTCGTTCTGAAGTATCGCAACAAGCCGATCCAGCCCCCATGCGATGCCGCCGTGCGGCGGCGCGCCGAACGAGAGCGCCTGCAGCATATGGCCGAAGTTCTTTTCTATCCGCTCATCGGTGAATCCCATGATCGAGAAAACGGCTTTTAAGGCTTCGGGACGATGATTTCGGATGCTCCCCCCGCCGATCTCGAACCCATTCAGGGCAATATCATATTGCGTGGTGAGAATGTCGGGGATATTCTTCCCGGCAAGCAGGTCGTCCGCATATTCCGGTTTCGGCGCCGAGAACGGGTTGTGCGTGAACGTCCACTGCGGTAATCCCTCGGCTGCTGCCTCGGGATGAACGGGTCCTTCGACCCGTTCAAAGAACGGAAAATCGATGACCCAACAAAATGCGAGGAGGTTCGGGTCGTTCTTGTCGGTTCGCATGTCCGGTCGGTCGGTTTTGTACCGTTCCATCGCCTCCTTATACGTGAGGCGAGGAAATGGCTTTTCCTGTATCGTTTTCTCCGGGTAGAGCTTTTCCACCAATGCGATGAGCAATGCTTCGTTCAGGGCCATTACGTCTTCACGCTCTACGAAACTCATTTCCATATCAAGCTGAGTGAACTCCGGCTGACGGTCGCCGCGCGTATCCTCATCACGGAAACACCGTGCGATCTGGAAATACTTTTCCACGCCCGCAACCATAAGCAATTGTTTATATTGCTGCGGCGACTGCGGGAGAGCATAGAAATTGCCGGGGCTTATCCGCGACGGCACAAGATAATCCCGCGCGCCTTCCGGCGTAGATCGCGAAAGCGACGGCGTTTCGATCTCAAGGAATCCTTTCTCATCCATCCAGTCGCGGATGAATTTCACCAAGCGATGGCGCATGCGGAAATTCTTCGCCATCCGTTCGCGGCGCAGATCCAGATACCGATACTTCAAACGAACCTCTTCGTTGACGTCATAGCCATCCCCATCAACCGGTATCGGCATCTCCCCCGCCGGATTCAATACGGTGAGCGACTTCGCCTCTACCTCTATTGTGCCGTTCGGGACCTTGTCGTTCACCATCGCCGCCGGGCGGGCTTTCACCATGCCGGTCATATGGATGACATACTCGAGACGCATATCGCCTGCGCCTTGAATCTGGGGCGTAAACACGACCTGCACCAACCCCGTGCGATCGCGAAGATCAATGAAAATGATCTTCCCGTGATCGCGGCGGGCGTGCACCCAGCCGAAAAGCTCAACCTCTTTCCCAGCGGAATTCTTCAGGTCTTGTATCCAGGTCCTCATAGGTAATGTCATGTGGTATAATACGGCAATGATGGACTTTTCTCAAATGTATGCGCAGTTCGCGATCGCCATCGTCCTCGGCGCCCTCATGGGCCTGGAACGGGAGCTTGCCGGGAAAGAAGCCGGTATTAGAACCGGCATGATGGTTGCCAGCGGATCGGCGATATTCACCATTGTTGCGCTCCACCTGCCCGCTCTCCTCGCGGAGAATTATGCGACGAATGTCCACGACATCCTTGCCCATAATGCCGGCTTTTTGAACGTCATCGCGAACATCGCCGTCGGCATCGGATTTCTCGGCGCCGGCATCATCATCAAGACCGAAGAACATGTCTATGGCCTTACGTCTGCCGCCGTCATTTGGGTCATTGCGGCTGTTGGCATGCTTGCGGGACTCGGTCTTACGCAGTTCGCCGTCACGACCGCCGTGACGCTTTCCGTACTGCTCTATATCATGCGTAAGCTCGGTATTTCGGAAAAGCTTCAACGCTGAGAGAAATAGCAACCCCTCGACCCGGCCAGGGTCGTCTTCCCTGTGCTATCCGTATTCGTCGCAAGGCGACGAAGGATTCTGGTCGTAAAAATGAAGTGGCCCGGGAACCTTGCAGTCCCCGGGCCGAACTTGAAACGAACCTGAAAGCGGCTGGCGAAGCCGGTGATGTGCGCCGGCAGCCTCCGCGTCGGAGTGGTCAGGCCCGAGCCGCCGGTCTGCCGGCCGTCTTCTTCGGGGACGGAACTCCGACGTTTTGCGCCGCACGCTCCTGCTTCATCTCCCGGAACTGTCCGCTGAGCTTCCTCGTATGCTCCAGCATGGCGCCGTACTCCGGGCTATGCTCCACGCACGACTGGTGGTGGACCTTGTTCTTGGGGTCGATCACCCGTTTGTCTACGGGATAGAAGACCCTCTTCCCACAGGTCGCACATTCGAGGTCGTCGCGCATGAGCTCCAAGAGCCCGCACCGGTCCAAATTCATCTGTGACATTCCGCTGCCCTCTTTCGTGTTCGTTCTTGTCAACGCACAGCCTCGCGAAAAGCCGTGCACGATGTGCTCTCATCCGGCCACGCGTGCATGCGCGCGCGAACGGATGTCGCACATTATATCAGCGTGGATATTTTCAGTCAATTATCCAAGCTTGTGGAAAACTTCCTTGCTTGACATTCAAATTATCGTGTGCTATATTTTCATCAGCTCGTCTGTAATCCGTTTCGCTTTTCCCGGACATTAACATCTTTCGGGAGGTTATCGTTCGTTGTTCGGTCGCGCAGGGAAGCGCGGGCGTTCATTTTCGGGAAAAGCGAAAAAAAACTGAACACATCGCGAGCATATATTCACTCGCCACTCTATCGGAGGTCTCGATTGCGAACAAAAAACCACGACGTAGAGGACCATCACACGCGGCAGGTCGTCCGGCTTGCTCTTTTTGCATTCGTCTGCATGCTCCCCCACTGTCGGGGCATAGCGCGCGCGGCGGACGTGAATGAACAGCCGGCGATCACTGTTCCGTACGTCGTTCACGAAGAAGTTCCCGCGCCACGGCTCGTTCTTATGGAGGTAACGCTCACCGGCTACTGTCCGTGCACGAAGTGTACGGGAAAGAATGGACCGTGGAACAAGCGGACGACCCGCTACGGAGACCTCGCCATCGTCTGCGACGGCGTCGCGGCGGACCCTGGCGTCCTGGTACCGCGATCGCGCATCTACATCCCCGGCATCGGCTGGCGCGAGGTAGATGATATCGGCGGCGATATTAAAGGCCATCGGCTGGATGTTCGATTCCCCGACCATGAATCGGCGCTTCGTTTCGGCATTCACCGCAAGGTGATCGTCGGCGTTCTCGTCGCTTGATGTGTTCATCATCTCCGCCCGGAGGATTTCGGTCCTCCGGGCGTGCGTATTTCTGCTCGTTGACTATGGGATTACCCGACGTATACTTCTGAGAACACAGCGCAGGGACTGTAGCTCTTTCCAAGAAGGGAGGTATCCCGTGAGGCCAAGGCAGGAATATGTGCTTGCGTTCCTCGTTGCCGTTTTCTTTGCGATCGTAAACAGCGGCATGGAGCAGGGCGCGTACAATTCCCCGCCCACGACAGCTCTTGCGAAGCGCGGCTCCGTCGAGACAGAACGTTCGTTCTCCGGCGCAACGTGGCTCATCGCGGACGATTCGACGGCGGAAGGGCGCAAGAACAACGAAGAGCTGCGCTACGCGATAACGTGGATAGCCACGAGGGCGTGCTGCGCCATCATCGCGCTTGCTGTCGGCATATTCATCCTGGCAAAGCGCTTTCCGCCGCTACCGCGAAATCCTCCTCCGCACATCTAGAGAGCGGCCGATGTCCTTGTTCAGGACATCGGCCGCTTCACGCATTCACGCGTGCATGCTATAACCGGAACTCACCGAGCACCGAATAGTCGGCGCCCGATGGCGATAATATTGACTCCATCAACACGAACGTCCGCGCCTCTTCCGTCCACAAAACCGCGTCGTTGATGTTTTGCGCCGAAAATTTCGGAAAGCGCGCCGGATCAAAACGTGCCACGGTCATATGAAGCCGAAACGGTTTTTTGTCCGCATTTCGCGTGAGCGCGCGCTCGATGGTATGTTTCGCGGTGAACAGCTGGTCCGGAGCTTCTCCCTCTGCCCAGATAAGCCGGGGCTCGCGAAGCGTCGGACCGTATCGCACGAGCGTGTAATTCATGGTGAACGGCCCGATCGATCCTTCGGCCATACGCAGAACGTCCAACACCGCATCGATGTCTTCCTCCTCCCACGGCGGTATCACGGTCACATGGAGATTCTTCGGCGCCACCCACCGCACCGGGAGATTCCTATATTGCTTGCGCCACGCATAGACGGCGTCGTGGATGCCTTTTGAAGCAGGAATAGCAACAAACAGCCGGTGGCTCATGGACCCCATGCCGCCATCATACACAACCGCAACGCCGAAACAAGTCAGGATACGATCCGCCGGACCGCAGGCACGAGCGTTTCTTCTTCCATTGTTTCAATGCGTTTCCGCTTGCGGCGCACTATATAGAACCCAGCGGCCAGCGCAATATAGTTCGGGACCAAGATCACCGGATGTGACCATGGCATACCGTTGAAATGCCACGCGGAAAACGGCCAGAGTAAGGGCGTCGGATAAAAGTCGCTGCTGTGCGTGAACACGTCCATCGCAATATGCAAAAGCCATGGCGTCATCTCCCATATGAACGCGTAGCTCCGTTTCAGGACGAATTTCCGAAACGCCCAAACGGCGAAGAATACGGCGAAGAATACGATGGCGCTATGCGTTACGCTGTAGATCTCGCGGGTCACCCAGAAGATGCCATTCGTTTCGGCTCCGATAACCTCCGCTTCGCGCGGGCGTATAAACTGTTCAGGTTCAATATGGCCGGAAAGGATGCCTCCGCCGAAAAGCAGAAACACGGGCGTGAACGCAATGAGGTCCGGCGCGAATCCCCAGAACGCCGAGAGGAGTGGATCGAGCTTTCGGACCTCCCCGTTCTTTTTCGTTCTGCGCAAACGAATATTCACCGATTTCGCGAGGAGCGCGCCCCACAGGCCATGAGAAATGATGTCCATAGGTATTATGTGAAATCCGTCTCGATATCGATCAGTATAGCAAAAACATCACGTTACGCCGGAATCTCATATATCATGTCCTTCCGCTCGACCACGATCTTCCAGCCGTTCCGGCGGGCCGCGCGATAGAGAGCGCGATTCGGATTGAAACAAATAGGACGCTCGACAAGCTTCAAAAATGGGACATCGGATTCAGTGTCCCCCACGCCTACCGAGCCGCGCAGCGTAAGCCCCTCTTTTTCGATCGCGCGCTTCAGCACAACCGACTTGTTCAGCATGACCTCCGTATGCAGTCGTTTCCCCGTGAATTGCTTTGTCCGCTCATCGAGCTCGAACAGCATGCCGTATACCTTGTGAAATCCCATCTGCTTCCCGAAAGAACCGGCGATATATTTCGGCGAGTGCGATATGGCAAGCAGAAAATACCCCTGCCGGCGAAGCATATGCACCAGATCGCGGGTATATCGGTAGACCCGGTGGCGATGAATGCGGACGACTTGGCGCACAACACGCAGGAAATCGCGTTCGTGGATTCCCCGGAGGTGCCGGTCGAATGCCCGAATGACCGCGAGGATGTATTTGTCGTAGCCGTCTTTCCGGTCAAGCCAGCGCCGATATGCGCGGTCATAAACGGCGCGGGCGCTTTTGGGAAACACGCCGGCATGGATCAGCTCTTCCACAAGTTCTATCAACAGACTGGACCGGAAGATGGTCCCGTCGATGTCGAAAACGGCAAGTTTTTTGTTCTTAGCGGACGGTTGTTTCATAGTTCGCCAATGGACAACGCGAGTGGTCCTTTGTTCTTGCGGTGCAATATGCCCGGCCATATTCAATGAGGCGATATGTGAGCCGGAACCATTCCTTCTTGGGAAACAACGCCATGAGATCTTGCTCTATGCGTTCGGGGTTCTCGTGTCGCGACAGTCCGAGGCGTCGCGCAAGACGCTGGACATGCGTATCGACAGCGATGCCCTCCACGATACCATACGCGTTTCCCAGGATAATATTTGCCGTTTTCCGCCCAACGCCGGGAATGGATATCATCTCATGCATCGTCATCGGCAGCTTCCCGCCGAAGCGGTTCTTCAGCATCTTTGCGGCCGCAAGGATATTCTTCGTTTTGTTCCGATAAAATCCGGTCTGCCGGATATCCCGTTCGAACTCCTTGGGTTTTGCGCGGACATAATCATCGAACGTGCGATACTTCTTGAAGAGTTCCGCTGTCACTTCGTTCACTTTTTTGTCCGTACATTGCGCCGAAAGTTCTACGGCAACAAGGAGTTCCCAATGGCTCCGATATCGAAGGACCATGTTCGCGTCCGGGAACAGACGTTTTAATCTCGCAAGGATCGTTGCGGCGCGGATCCTCTCGCGTGCCGAACCGGTCGCAGTGCGATGTGCCGGTTGTGTCATTTGAATGTGATAAGGAGCGCACCGGCGACCATGAGTACCGTCCCGAGAATGGACCGCCACGTCAACTGTTCGCCGAGAAAGAGCGCCGCAAGCACAACGACGAAGACCAAGCTGAGCCGGTCAATGACCACTACTTTCGTCGCCAATCCATATTTGAGCGCGACAAAATAGAACAGCCACGAAAGCGCTCCGGCAATGCCGGATGCGGCGATAAGCTGCCAATCGCGTACCGTGAATGTTGCGGCGGAGAATCCGGAGAACTTTCCGAGTGCCACACTCACCGCCACCAAAAACACCGCCATAATGATGGACCGGACAGTCGTGGCAAGCGTTGGGTCAATGTTCTTCAGTCCTAACTTCCCAAGAATGGCGACAAGCGCGGCGGTGATAGCAGAGAGAACGGCATAGAGAAGCCACATGAACGTATTGTACCAAGTTGCGCGCCTATGCCAAAAATCTCCTAGCGTCCCGTTCGTTCCAGATATGCACGCCGAACGGCGGCGAGATTGTCTTCGCGTATCCCCTCTCGTATGCGTTCCATGAGCTCATTAAAGAAATAGAGATTGTGGATAGTCGCAAGCCGTCCGGCCCGCAGATCTTTACTGCGGAATAAATCATGCAATTCGCGGCGCGATACCTGTTCATCCGCGCAGGTCGGACATTCGCACCCTTCTGCGATCGGACCGCCGTCATCGGCATACTTCCCTTTTCCGCCGATATCCAGCCGGCCTTCTTTGGTCCACAGGGCGCCATGCCGCGCTTCACGCGTCGGAATGACGCAATCGAACGTATCGATGCCCGCTTCCACTCCGACAAAGATATCTTCCACTCTACCGATGCCGAGCAAATGCCGTGGCTTATTTTCAGGCAGGAGCGGAATGGTCCAGAGAAGTTCGTCGGCGGTCCGTTCGTGCGTATCGCCGAACGAGTTGCTGAATGCACCGCCGATGCCGAATCCCGCACAAGGCAGGTTTCCGATGTATCGCGCGCTTTCTTTCCGCAGATCTTCATATGCTCCGCCCTGCACGATGCCGTAAAGCGCCTGTTCCGACGTTTTTGCCTCCAATGATCGTTCGGCCCAGCGATGCGTCCGCTCCATAGCCGTGCGCGTATACGCCTTGTCGTGATGCGGCGAACTCGGTTCATCGAACGCGAATATGATATCCGCGCCGAGCTGTTCTTGAATCCTCATAGAAAGTTCCGCGTCGAGATACTGCTCCTCATCCGCGCCGGCAAATGTAGGATCGCGGAAATACACTCCCGCTTCCGTGACTCGCACCATGCTTTCACCGGAACGGAATTCACGGCCAGTTTCGGAAGATATCTTCCCTACGGCATGTTCGCGCGACGCGCCGAAACTGAACACCTGAAATCCGCCGGAGTCGGTCATGATAATACCGTCATTCCACTCCATGCCGGCGTGCAGTCCCGGATACGATTCAAGTCCTTCATCGCCAAGCTCCCGCCACAAATGGTAGGTATTCGCGATGGCTATCTGGGTTTTTGTTCTCGGAATATCCTCCGGCTCTACTGTGCGGATATAGCCGTTCGTTGCAACGGCAACGTATGCCGGGGTTTCGGCAACGCGATCGTCGATCGCCAAACGACCGACCCGCGCGCGACTCTTTGAGTCGCGCGCGGTGATTTCGAACGACAATGCCATACGACGTCCGAGCTATTTCTGACCGTTCACCGCCAGCAGCTCAACATCAAACTGCAACGTCGCGTTCGGCGGAATAGGACCGGTGCCGCGTTCGCCATATGCGAGCTCCGGCGGGATGGTAAGCTTCCGCTTTCCGCCAACCTTCATACCTGCGACACCCAGATCCCAACCCTGAATGACCGCACCTGTTCCGAGCTTGAATTCGAACGGCTGGCCCCGATCTACCGAACTGTCGAACTTCGTTCCGTCGGTGAGCGTCCCGGTATAGTGAACCGAGACCGAATCCCCCGCTTTTGCTTCCGTGCCTGTTCCGACCACGACATCTTCTGTTTTAAGATTTCCCACTGCCTTATTGTATTGCGCGGCAAGTTCATCCGCGCGCTGTTTGGTTTCTTGCGCACTCCGCTCGGCCATGCGGGTGTTATAGTCACGGCCCAACCACAAAAGCGCCGCCGCAAGCGCGATGAATATAAGTCCTTTTATCGTGTTATTGGTCATTGCGGCCGAGTATATCCTATATCGATCACTTGTGCCAGCGCTTCAGCTGCGGGATAACCGCATGCGCGAGCACATTCGCCTGGTCATCGGACATCTTTGAACCTTTCGTCGCGTATTTGATGGAATGCGCGATCATCTCATCGAGGGTCATCGTGGGATTCGTGAACTGCCCTTTTTCATAGCAGAGCTTACACCACTCCTTCGACGGAGCGCCGTCCGTTTCCGTGCCGAAGAACTCCTCGGTCATCCGCATTCCGCAACTTTGGCACCGTGGCTGGTTTTCGATCATGGCAATACCGTTTCAGACAACTTCGGCATTATAGCCCCTCGCCCCGCTCGGGACAACCGGTCTACGCAACTTCGCTATTGTAGCACGATTCACAGTAGACGATCTCTGGCCGGTCAGGGGCATAGGGCGTTTCAAACTCAACGGAGCACTTGTCCGATCCATGCGAATGTTTACCCGTATTAGTAAAACGCCCTCCGTCTGATCGTAATCCGGAACATTGACAAGCACGATGCCACAGTCGATTCGGATTGCGCTTCGCAAGACGCTCATAATGACGGCAATTCGGACACAGTCGCGGGAGCGGCAATCCGAGTCGCCGATAGTACTGAAGTTCCTCTGGAACAATACGGAAGGCAGTCGTACACATGTGCGCGCATGTGCCTCCATGACCGCATTCGATAACCTCTTGCGTGATGGAATCCGGCGCCGAAGCGCTCTCATCCGGAATATCGCCCAATCGCATCGTTGGCACATATCGCTTCTCTGCAGAATCACGCCAAGAAAATCCTTGAGCTAGCGCTTTTTCTTTCGAAAGCGGAAACTGCTCCATAGCAAAGGTCTCATTATAACCGAACGGCGAAAACTCTGCTGGGAAAAACTCGCCATAAGCGTATCGTCGCCCTCGGGCATCCACGTATGGCATGTCGCTCATCCGCGCGATGAGGCGTGGCACCATCATTTCGTATTCTTCTTTCGTATATTGTTTATTGAGAATGCAGTATTCCTTGTTGCGAAGATTCACGCAACCGAAAAGATCGTGCGAACTGCGGCAGTTGTATGAATAGGTTATGTTGTAAGACTCCGAAATGATGAGCGAACTTACGATATTCCGCGCATTCGAAAATATCGCCATTGAGTCATGAACGAGCTCTGCTTCGTGACCGACATGATTACTGCCGTAAACATCTCTCACATTCAGACCTCCGAGACAAAGATCCCGACAGTCTTCGCTTGGACCCATGAGCTCGAAACAATTATGACAGTTCTTCGCGTTCAATAGCTTATCACCAGTACTTGCGGCCGATTGAGCGATAGAAGCGAATCGCCGGGGGAAGGACATAATAAGCTCCTGATATTTTGCCTCGAACTGGCGGCGGGTCACGACATTATCGAGTCTTAATTCGGCAATTTTGTTCTCATACTCTTCTTTGGTATACGGAATATTCAAAATGTGATACTGCTTATGCCGCAATCCTATACAACCGACACAATGGCTTACATCCACGCAATCGTACAGATACGAAGAATCTGAGCTGTCCCGGACGAACTGCCCGTAAGAGACCCCGTAACAATTGGCGCTATCGATCAACTCATAACAGAGTTCCGTCTTCTCGGTCCAATGCACATCGGCACAATCTTTGCTATGAAAACAATAGGTCGAAAAGCGGCAATTTTCATTGAAGTCACCGCCGAAAACGAGATAACAGCGATGATTGTCCGTCGTATAATTGCAGTAATCGCTTTCAACGGCATTCTCGTTGAACAATGAGAACCACGGCACATCCTGGACGAGGTCCCTGAACTGCGCCAGGAATGGGCGACTATTATCGACATCGCGTCCGTAATCTAAAGCGTTCCACTCATCACCGTTCCAGAATTTTCGGTCATAGACGACGAGCGGGCTGTCCGGCGCGTACATCGAAATCATTTCTTCAGCGTGTCCCGGAGCCTGACAGGTTCGTTTGTGTAATGAGCGCTCATTGCGAAATGCCATGCGACGCTGCATCCGGCACGAAATACACCACGTCGGCGGCGGCACTTTGATCTTCTCGTAGAACTGAAAATCCTCGGGTTCGATAATGAACGAACCCTTACAATTCTGGCAGGTTCTTGTTTCGGAATTCATAACGAGGCGATTACTATCCGACGCTGCTTCCCGGCGGGACTTCTTTTTCTACGCCTAAGAGGACCGGCGAACCGTCTTCGGCATGCGCGGCGAGCAACATTCCTTGACTCTCCAACGTTACGGCAGGCGTGCCGGTTTCGGCGTCGGCCTTCTTAATAGTGAACGTACGCGGATCAAGATTCGCTACGATAACTATCTCGCGGCCTACAAGCATCTCCGGCGCGTAGGCCTTTGCGATACCGGCGACGAGCTGCCGTTCGGTGTCGCCAAGGGAGATCTTTAGTTTCACCAGTTTCTCCGAACCTTCCACGCGTTCTGCGGCAAGCACTTTCGCGATACGAAGTTCTACCTTTTGGAACTCATCGATGGTCATACGGTGAATCCTATCCTATATATTTTGATTGGTGAAGAGCGTTACTTTTTTCATTTCCCGCATAACGCTGGCGGGGGTTTTCCATATTTCGATATCGCCCGTTGTGCTCCGTTTCAGGGCGCGTCGCTTCATCCAACCGATCGCATACGCCACGCCTTCATCCACGCCATTCTTGAGGAACGACACCGTCACCGTTGCCCGAAGAGGATGCGTGCTTTTCCCCGCCGCATCGTACCCCACGGCCCATTTCCCGTCTTCTTCAAATAATCCCTTGAATGCTTGTTCGTTCTCCTGAAATGGCATGATGCCGCAGGTGTGGCCGTCGGAACCGATGCCCATGGTCATCACGACCTTCCCTTGCGGATTCGCTTTCCGCCAATCGTTCAGCGCAACATTAAAACGCGTACCGAGTTGTGTAACAGTTTCTTTTTCCAGCGGCCGCGTATCGATGAACGCGCATCCGCGGTTGGTCGCGCTTCCGTAGAACGGCTTCGCGACCATCTGCGCAAAATTGTTCACGGCGGGATCGGTACTCAAACGCTCATCCGACATACCGATGGTAACGTGCGGTCCCAAGAACTCTGCGCGGATACCATCCAATAAGCCGAGGCTCGAACCGCCGGAAAGCAAAAAGAGCAGGGGCACGCCGAACTCGCGTTCAAGCATGCCATTCACCGCACGCACGGCCTCGTCGTGCACGCGCTCGGATTCCGGATAGATGAGGATCTCCATAGCTTAATGCTTCTTTTTTACATTATGTCCGCCAAATTGATTCCGTAAAGCCGATACTATCTGTCCGGTATAGCTCGGCTGTTTCGCCGAACGCATGCGGAACCTGAACGCACCTTCTATGATGGGCACGGGTATTTTCAGCTTCTTTGCGGTTTGTATGGTCCATTCCCCTTCTCCGGTATGGCCGGCCGTACCCGATATGCCTTTCAGGTTCTCGCCGTATTCGCCATAGGCCTTCGCAAGCCAGCGCACGAGCTGCGATTCCACGACACTGCCGTGATCGTACAGACGAGCTATCGCAGGAAGATCAAGCCTGTACGGTCCGCTATGGAGCACGGCAAATCCTTCGGCAAGCGCCTGCATCATGCCGTATTCGATGCCATTGTGGACCATCTTCACAAAATGACCGGCGCCGTGCTTGCCGGCGTATAAGTAATATCCTTCGCCCGCGGAGATATCGCGGAACAGCGGCTGCAATGTTCTCACATCGCGCTTTTCGCCGCCGATCATGACGCATGCGCCACGCAAAGCTCCTGCCGGACCGCCCGATATGCCGGCATCCAGAAATCGCACTCCCCGCGCGCCGAGCCGTTTCGCGCGTTGAAGCGTATCTTTATAGTGCGAATTTCCGCCGTCAATGACCACATCGCCTCGTTTTGCATACCGGAGAACATCGCGGAGCGCCGCATCCATTACCCCATGCGGCACCATGAGCCACATAACGCGCGGTAATGCCAGCGAGCTCATCAGCTCCTTCACGGAATCCGTGATGTGCGCGCCCGCCTTTCGCGCTTTCCCGCGCGCACGCGGGTCGATATCGTACGCTACGACACGGTGGCCCTTGCGCACAAGGCGCGTCACCATATTGAGTCCCATCTTTCCTAAACCGATATACCCGATGGTCATGTCGTTCGTCGCATTATGAGGGCAGCGTGCCCGGTTTGTATCGCTTGAGCGGCACTTTGTTCTTCCGCCATGCTTCAAAGATGGGATCAACGAATTTCCAACTCGCCTTTATTTCTCCGGTAGAAACGAAAAGGGTCTGATTGCCCTGGATGGCGTCCAAAAGCAATTTTCGATAGGGATCCACATGGGGGTCCACGAACTCATCCGGGCTGTACAGAGCCTTATAGTCGAAGACGAAATCCTGCTTCTTGATCGTCATATCGGAACCCGGTTTTTTGACCCAGAATGAAATGGTTATTTTTTCGTCGGGCTGCATCTCGTAGCGCAGGGTATTGGCGCACCCTTCCTCGCTCATGCTTCGGCGGGCAGACGCGCCGTCACCCAGGATAGAACACAGCCCGTGCGGCGCTTCGCGGAACGTCACAAGCACTTCGGCGAACGTTCTCTCCATCTTCTTGCCGCTTTCGAGCAGAATAGGCACGCCTCGCCAGCGCGGCGACCTCAAGAACGCATTCAGCCTGAAATAGGTTTCGGTCTCAGATCTCGGATCAACGCCTTTTGCTTCGGTGTAGCCGTCGTACTGCCCGCGAGTGGAATTCTTCGCTTCCTTTGCGGTCATCGGCTTCAACGCCCGCAGGGCGGCGAGCCGCGCACTGCGTACCGCATCGGCGGTCATGTTCTCCGGCTCGTCCATCGTGAACAGCGCCAGGAGCTGCAACAAGTGGTTTTGGCCGACATCGCGAAACGCGCCGATACCGTCATAGAACGCCCCGCGCGACTCAACGCCGTTCCGTTCGTGCATGCGAATAGCGATGGACGCTATATGTTTGCGATTCCAGGCCGGCTCCAAAAACGCGTTCGAGAACCGAAACGCGATGATATTCTGCACTGTTTCTTTGCCGAGATAATGGTCGATGCGATAGATCTGTTCTTCCCGGAACAGTTTACCGAGGAGGATATCCAAACGCTCCGCCGTCTCGGTGTTTTTGCCGAACGGTTTTTCCACCACAACGCGCGTCCAACCTTCCTCGGGACTGCACGGCTCCGTAAGACCCGAAGATTCCACATGTCGGAAGATGCTTTCGTAATGTTCCGGCGGTACGGCAAGATAGAACAGCTTATTGGAACAGACCCGCCATTCATTGTCCTTCCGGCCGAGGGATTCGGCGAGCGCTCGGTATCCCTCAATATGCTCGAACATCCCCTGCCGGTAGACGAACAGGCGCGCGAACGCGTCGACTGCAGACGCATCGCTTCTCGCTTGGACCTTCATCATCTCTCGGACTTCGTCCCGCAGTTCCTCGTCGGACATTTCCCGGCGCGAAAATCCGACCACTTGGAACAGCGGCGGCAGAAGCTTCTTCCGATGCAGGTGGAACAAAGCGGGAACGAGCTTTCGACGTGCGAGATCGCCCGTGATGCCGAATATCACGAGGATCGTTGGATTGCTCGTCTTATATACTTCCTCCATACAGCGTCATCTCAGTATATATCAAAACCGGCTCCTGGCGAGTTCTATAGCTCGTCGCCCGCGGCGCTTTGTTCCTTCCATAACGCCGCATACAGCCCCTGCCTCGCAAGAAGCGCCTTATGACCCCCTTCCTCAACGATGGTTCCTTTCGCCAAGACATAGATGCGATCGGCATGCGCGACAGTGGAAAGCCGATGCGCGACCGAAACCGACATGAGGTTCTGCCGCGATTTCGCAATAGAACGGATGGTCTCCGTGATGGCGCGTTCGGTCAAAGAATCCAAACTGCTGGTCGCTTCGTCAAAGATGATGAGTTCGGGGTCCCGCAGTAACGCGCGTGCGATGGCAAGTCGCTGGCGTTCGCCGCCGGATATCTTGATGCCGCCTTCGCCGATCTTCGTGTCCAATCCTTTTTCGCCCCGCTCGATAATGGAGAGTGCGGCGGCCTGTCCCAAAGCCGTCAGACATTCTTTGTCCGATGCATTCGGACGCACGAACAATAAATTCTCGCGGATGGTCCCCGCGAACAGCTGAGTCTCTTGCGATACATACCCGATATGCGAACGGAACGTTTCGTAGTCTATGCGGTCGCCGGGAACGCCGTTCACGAGCACCTGTCCGGCGATCGGCCGATAGAGCCCGACCAGAAGCTTCACGAGCGTCGTTTTTCCCGAACCCGATGGACCGACGAACGCGATGGACTCCCCCGCTTTCGCGCGAAGCGTAATATCCCGCACCGCCGGTTCTGATGATTCCGCATAAGAAAAATCGACTTTCGCGAACGCAACATCCGTGAGCCGACCGATATTCTCCGCATGCGCCGGCTTTGGTTCAGGACGCACGGCGAGCAGGCGCTCCACTTGTTCCATGCTGGCTCGAGCCTCCTGATATGATGTCGTGACTTGGCCGAACTCATACAGCGGATTGAAGATGGCGAACGAATAAAAGAGCAAACTGAAGAATTCACCGAGCGTAATGGCATTCGTGGACATCAGCCACAGCATAAGGAACATGATGGCGGTTCGGACCGTATTGATGGTCGTTCCCTGTATGAAGTTCAACAAACGGACGGTTTTCACTTTTGCGAGCTCAAGACCGAGGATCTTCACGTTCACATCGTTCAGACGCTCGGATTCTTGCGCTTCCAAACCAAGACTTTTCACGAGCTCCACATTCCTCAGCGTTTCGGTGGTTGAACCCGCCAGCTCCGCGCTCTGCTTTACGATCTTCGCTTGGGCCGCTTTGATGCGACGGCTCGTCCATACCATGATGCCGCCGACGATGGGAAACATGAGCATGAATGACAGCGCGATGGACCAATGCACGAATGCCGCATATACCAGCACGAGCCCGATGCCGAGCAGTGAAAGGAATGCGATATTGATGGCGTTCGTGACGAACACCTGCGTATCGGCCCGCGCTTTCTGGAGTTTTTGCAGGATCTCTCCCGACCGCTGATCCTCGAACACGCCGTACGGCAAGGAAAACGCGTGTGCGATGCTTTCTCCGTAGATGCCCGCGCCGATGCGCTGGGTCATGACATTCACGAAATAGTCCTGGAAATTCTTCGCGATGCGGGATGCGAGCGCAACGCCCATGGAAGCAAGGAGGAGTACCAATACGCCGGAGATAAATTCACCCTGCGGCAGAACATCCACATGCATGGCATACTGGTCAACGATCAGGCGAAATATCTGCGGATCCATCAGCGAAAAGACCTGATTCACGGTCGCCAAGACGAGCGCGAGCACAAGCGTTCTTCGATGAAGCGAGAGGTAACGAAATAGAAGTTGCATGGGAATACGGAATGCAAAACGAACGAACTCGACGGCGTGGAACTGCACGGTCCCGGATATTTATTTAAATCGCCAAACTTTGCGCCGCCTCCGCCTCGGTCTTATTCGCGTGAATGGTGCCGGGCTTATGGTGGGGCGGAGCGTACACGACATAGAGCTTCAGATCGGTCTTTCCGGTGTTGCCGAAGTTGTGGACCGCTCCGGCAGGAATGAACACGAGGTGCTCCGCCGTGATCGATTCTCGTTCGCCGCTCACCGTAGCGTACCCTTCGCCTTCCACAACGACGACGATCTGGTCTGTCGCGTGCACCGATTCGCCGGCGTCCTCGCCGGGCGACAAGCTCATCACCACGACCTGCATATGAGATCCCGTTATGATCGCCTGGCGGAAGAACGAGTTCACTTTTGCGAGCGCGCTGATATTTTTATTGAAGATCATATGTGTAGGGCCCCCGAATGCATGCATTGTTATCCGTGACTCGCGCGTATTCGTTTTTCGGGACCGCCATCAGGATAGCGCACCCGGACGATTCTTGCCACATCGTCCGCTGAGGACGCTTCCATAAGTTCCGTGCGCAACTCCTTTGCGCCCGGAAAGCCGGAAACATAGGCCACATAATGTTTTTTCATCACGTCAAAGTTCTTCACCGGCCGCGGACCGGAGCGGAATAGCTCATCGAACAACCTCGTATGCTCCAGCATGACACGGAGCTTTTCGGCTACATCCGGAGGTCCGCTCCGTGTACGGTCGAAAAACCACGGGTTGCCGAAAATACCCCTGCCAACCATCGTTCCGTCAGCGCCCGACGCCTGCGCACGTTCCTCGGCGTCCCGCATACTTGCCGCGTCGCCGTTCCCGATCAACAACGGACGTTCGTCCGGCGTTGCCGCATACGCGCGCTCAACAACGGCAACCGCTTTCGAAACCTCGTCCCAACGCGCCGGTACCTTGGACATTTCGTTTCGCGTCCTCGCGTGGACGATCACCGCTGCCGGCTCGGCCTCTAAAAGACGCGGAAGCCATTGCGCAATGTCGTTCGTGCGGTACCCCGTGCGCGTTTTGATCGATACCGGCAGTCCGCCGGCGCCTTCGCGCGCGGCGCGGATAAGCGCCGCGGCGCGGACGGGATCTTTCATGAGCGCCGCTCCGGCGCCCTGTTTTTCCACGGCGCGATCGGGACAACCCATATTGATATCCACGCCGTCAAAACCGAGCTTGCGCACGATCTCCGCCGCACGCTTCATCTGTTCGGGCTCTGCGGTAAAGAGCTGGGCCACAACGGGCCGCTCCGCCTCCGTGAACCACAGATCCGGCAGTAGCCGTTCGCGCCCCGCAGAGAGAAGACCGTCGGCCGAGACGAATTCGGTCCAGAATACATCCGGCCCGCCGACGCGAAATGTTCCGGCCGGGATATTGGCCTTCGCGCCATCCCCGATGTCGCGGCCTCCATATCGCGAATACTTCACGATGATCCGGCGGAATGCGGCATCGGTGACGTTCGCCATTGGCGCGAGCACCACGCATGGCCGCCCGAGGCGCCGCACGTCGTCCCAAAATCCTTTCTGCATATGGGACAGGATAGCCGAAGCCGGACCGAGACGCTACTTCTTCCCGCTACGGAACGAGATTGAACATCTCCTTCTTCAGATATCCCTTCACATTCGCGATGGTCGTATGCAGTATCCTCTGAAGCGCTTCCACCGAGTTGAACGCCAGGTGCGGCGTGACCAGAACGTTCGGCATTTTCATCAGAATGTGATTTCGCAAGATATTTTCCAGCGATTCGGAATTCGGATGGCCGCTCGCCAGGATGTGCAGCTCCTCTTTCGTTTCTCCTTCCTCTTCCAGAACGTCGAGCGCCGCGCCGGCAAGGAATCCTTCCTGAAGCGCCCAGACCAGCGCCTCGGTCGCGACGATGCCCCCGCGAGCCGTATTAATAAGATACGAACCTCGGCGCAGCTGGCTGATGTTCTGCATGTTGATGAGATGCTTCGTCTCCAGCGTGAGCGGACAATGGATCGTAATGATATCGGACATCCGCAATACCTCTTCCAACGTGTGGTACTCGAATCCGACATCCTTTGAGAACTGAACATCGGGCTTCAGATCGTACGCGACGATGCGCATACCGAATCCCTGCGCTATGCGCAAGGTGTGCCGGCCGATGCGGCCCGTGCCGATGACACCGATCGTGCGGCCCAACAGGTCAACGCCGCGAAGCCCTTCGAGCGAGAACGAGCCGTGTTCTTTCACGTGTTCCGCGCCGAGATAGATCTTGCGCGTGAGCGCGAGAAGCAGGCCGAAGGTGAATTCCGCAACGGTGCTGTCGCCATATCCCGGAACGAACGAAACAACGATGCCGCGCGCTTTGCAGGCGGCGATATCGATATGGTCATATCCCGTTGACCGCGCCGCGATGAACTTCAGATTCGGGAATTTTGCTATAACGTCCGCCGTGATCTGGGATTCCACGAACACGGATATGGCCTCAAAGCCGGTGTCGGACGGAATCTCCTCCGGCGTCAATCTGTTGCGCGAGAGATATACCTCGTGCGTCGGAAACTCTTTGAGAATGAGGTGGTTTTCCCATCCCTCCAATTCAAAGAATGCAATGCGCATGCTCCTTGCGTATCGTAATTACTATGCCGCGACCTTCCGCTCTTCCTCCGCTATTGCAGCGAGCGTCTTGATGACAGTATCGGGATTCAGCGAGATGCTCTGAATACCGTGCTGCACGAGAAATCGCGCAAAGTCGGGATAGTCCGATGGCGCCTGTCCGCAAATGCCGATGTATTTTCCTTTCTCGCGGCAATTATGGATGATCTCGGCAATGAGCTTCTTTACCGCAGGATCGTTCTCGTTCGCGATCGTGTTCACAATACCGGAATCGCGGTCCAAGCCGAGCGTAAGCTGGCTCAGGTCGTTGGAGCCGATCGACATGCCATCGAAGATCGCAAGGAAGTCATCGGCGCGCAAGATGTTGGACGGTATCTCGCACATGACATAGACCTTGAGCGATCCGTCCTTTCCGCGGTCCAGGCCGTTCTGGGCCATGATATCCACGACCTGCTTCCCCTCTTCGGGCGTGCGGCAGAACGGTATCATCGGCACCACATTCACCAGCCCCATTTCTTCGCGGACCTTCTTCAATCCTTTGCACTCCAAGCCGAACGCTTCCTTAAAATCGGGGTGGTAATAGCGCGATGCGCCGCGCCAGCCGATCATCGGATTCTCTTCCTCCGGTTCGTAGAGCTCGCCGCCGACCAATTTCCGATACTCGTTCGTTTTGAAATCCGAAAAGCGGATAATAACTTCGTTCGGATAGAATGCCGCGCCGATACGCGCGATCCCTTCCGCAAGCCGGTCAACATAATATTGCGATTTATCCGCATACCCGGCCGTCATTTCGTCAACGCTTTTTACGGTCTCTTTGGCTTCGCGGCGCGCGTCGCGCTTCAGTTCTTCGTAATGGATGAGTGCGTTCGGATGGATGCGGATGTGCGATGCGATGATGAATTCCAGCCGTCCCAAGCCGACGCCTTTGACCGGCAGGATGTGGTTCTTGAACGCTTCGTCGGGCGAACCGACATTCACCATGATCTTCGTACGCGTCTCGGGCATGGAATCCAGGCGGTGTTCTTTCGCTTCGAACTCCAAGATGCCGGCGAACACGACGCCCGACATTCCCGAAGAACAATCGATGGTCACCGGTTCGCCGTTCTTCAGTACCGTCGTCGCATTTCCGCTGCCGACGATGCACGGGATGCCGAGTTCGCGCGACACGATCGCCGCATGGCTCGTCCGGCCGCCCTTATCCGTCACGATGGCGGATGCGATCTTCATAATGGGCTCCCAATCGGGGTCCGTTATCTCCGTGACAAGAACTTCGCCTTGCTTGAACTCGCCGATATGCTTCGCGTCGCGGATCACACGCACATTTCCTGCGCCGATCTTCGTTCCTACGGCCGTACCCGTCACCCGAACCGCGCCCTTGCTCTTCAAGACATACTCGCGATAGATATTCTTGTCCGCCGACGAATGGATGGTTTCTGGGCGCGCCTGCACAATGAAAAGTTCGTTCGTCTTTCCGTCTTTCGCCCACTCAATATCCATCGGCTGATGGTGGCCGTGTTTATTGGAAAAATAATCTTCTATCTGCGCGCCCCATTTCGCGAGCCGCAGAGCCTCATCGTCGGATATGCAGAACGTACCGCGATCGTCCGGCAGAACATTCACTTCAACAATGCCCGAGCGCCCATAAATGATCTTTCGTTTTTTATCGCCCAGCTTCCGTTCGATGATCGCCGGAAATCCTTTTGCGAGCGCAGGTTTAAAGATCATATATTCGTCCGGCGTCACTTTCCCTTGCACGATCATCTCGCCGAGGCCATAAGAGCCATTAATGATGATGACGTTGGGGAATCCGGTTTCGGTATCCAATGTGAACATGACGCCCGATGAAGCAAGGTCTGAGCGCACCATTTTTTGGACGCCGACCGAGAGTGCCGCATCAAAATGCGAGAATCCTTTGTCTACGCGGTATGAAATAGCGCGATCGGTAAAGAGCGATGCCACGCATTTTCGTACCGATAGGAGCAGATCGGGCAAACCGCGGACGTTCAAATAGGTCTCCTGCTGGCCCGCGAACGAAGCGCCGGGCAGATCTTCGGCCGTCGCCGACGAACGCACCGCGACGTCGGTTCCCGTGCCATACATCCGTTCCAATTCGGCATACGCTTCACCCACAAATTGCGCGAGGTCTGCCGGCAATTCCGAGCGAAGAATAAGTTCACGCACCGCTTTCCCGCGTCGCTGGAGATCTTTCATATTGCCGGTGTCCAATCCCTCAAGCGCCGCCTTGATCTTTTCCGGAAGTCCGACAGACGACAGAAAATGCCGGTAGGCGTCTGCGGTTATCGCAAAGCCATTCGGCACATTCACGCCAAGCGGTACGAGATTCGCACACATTTCCCCGAGCGCGGCATTCTTCCCACCGACCCGCGGGACATCTTCTATCCGCAGATCTTTAAACCACGCAATGTATTGATTCGTTTCCATGTTGTTATCAAAAGGTTATTTCCCTGATTATGACCGTGCGACAATCACCTCCCCGCGATGCATCACTCCCTGAGCGCGATGATGAGGTCCGATACGTTGGAACCGGTATCGCCGATAAGCAGATAGTCCCCGACGGCGTTCCAAAAATCGAACGATGCGCTCTTTGCGAGATACTCCTCCGGTGAGATGTGTAATGATTGAACTCGCTCTCCGGTCAGTATATCACAGATGGCCCCGCCAAAGTCGGTATTATCCCGCCCATCCGACGCCACGGCAATAAGCACGCCATCCTTCGGCATCGCCGCAAGCGCGCCAAGCACGACTTCCTGATTCCGTCCACCCTTTCCCGGGCCTCGGACATTGACCGTCGTTTCACCGCCGTAGAGGAGCGCGGCCTTGGGCGCCGCACGACCGAGCTCTTCGGCGATACGCTTTCCGATATCGTGCGCTTCGCCCGCGAGCTTCGTATCGCGTATCGCAGGAACAAATCCTCCTGAACGAGCGGCTTCCGCCATCGCGTCAAGCGCGATCTGATTGGACACAACGACGATATTCTTCACTCGGGCGAACAATGCGTCATCCTTCGGCGTTTCCATCAGGCCGCATCCTTCCAGGCCGCACGAGCTCAAAATATTGTACTTCGCAAGCATTTCATCGGCCTGCTCTTTTGTTGTCGTATCCTTCACCGTCGGACCGGATGCAATAAAACCGATGTCATCGCTCCCCGGCACATCATTGAAAATAAGTGATACGACGCGCGCAGGGTGCATCGCTTGCGCCAAGAATCCGCCGCGAACGCGGGACATGTGCTTGCGAACCGTGTTCACGTCCTGAATGGGCGCGCCGGCGTTCATGAACGCGCCGAGGATGAGCGATTCCCGCTGCCAGTTCCCGTCATCGGGAAGGCACAAGAGCGTTGAGCCGCCGCCGGTCGCAAGGAAAATGACGGTGTCGTTCTCCGAGAGTCCCGAGCAGAATTTGAGAAGCGCCTGAGATGCTTCCACGTTTACGAGCGACGGGAACGGATGCGTACCGTGGTACACCGTCACGTTCCGCATCGGCGGAACTTCCCCCACCGCGATGATAAGACCGGCATGGAGCCGGTCGCCAAGAATGCGCTCAAGTTCCGCCGCGGCGCGAGCGGCACACTTCCCCACTCCGGCGATCAACAGCCGGCCCGGTCCCGAGAGCGGAATACGCTCGCCGTCTATGACAAGCGTGTCGCCATCGCGCCGCACCGTCTTCCGAATGACCTCTTCGGTATCTATCGCCCGCAATCCCGCCTCAACGATCTCCAACGCCTTGTGCCGGAGCGGCGTCTGCGCAAGCTGAGTCAAATTCTTTATTTTCATTTACCCTCAATTGTATCCTATCTGGAATTGCAGCCATAATCCTCCCCGTCAGAATCGTATCTCCTTCAATACGCCTCCGGAGAAGTTGTAGACCTTCAGGTCAGCGGTCGCGGCGGCGGGGGTACCGTCGAGTCCGGTACAGGTGACGGTGTAGGTGGTGGAGACGGAGGGAGAGACGTTCATTGAGGATGCTTCCTGGACGGGGCCGATACCCTGGTTCATCACGCAGGTGTTGGCTTGGACGTTCTGGCAGTTCCATTCGAGGGATGGGCCCGTGGCCCGCTGTGGCGGGATGACGATACGGTTCGGGTTGATGGACATGGTGCAGGTGCCCGGAGGCAGAGGGCATGCGGGGAGCGATCCTGGGGGGCTCCCTTGGGGACTGCAAGTAGAGGCGGCGGGGTCTCCTGGGATCCGGGTGCAGGCATAGCCGATGCAGGTGTCGTAGTAGGTGATGCACTCAAGGTCATATGTACATCCGTTGAGTCCCGGGCCGGTGAGTCTGGTGCAGGTGACAGTACCGGGGCTTATGCCCTGACAGACGTTGTGGCCGCAGTCGTTGTCCGCCGCGCACTCGTCCGCACCACCGCCTGCTAACGGTTTGCACATGAGGAGCGGGTCGCAGCCAAGATGCGTGCAGGTGTTCCAGGTGCACCATGTACTGCAGTCACTGGGAGGGGTATCTGAGCAAGTGCCGTTGCTCTTGCCGTCGCTGTCGCCGTGGGCTAGATCGCCATCGTCGCAGGATTCGCCGGGTTCAAGTACGCCATTGCCGCAGTCGTTGCAGGTGTTCCAGATACAGGAGGTACTGCATAGAGCGGTGGGGCAGGTGCCGTTATTGATGCCGTCGTCGCATTGTTCGGATCCTTCTGGCCAGACGCCGTTCCCGCAAAATGCACTCGCAGTGATCGTTGTTCGTGCTTCCGCCGGCAATGCAGCGGAACGTTCGACGATGACCTTGCCGGTGTAGGAGGCAGCGGGAGTATAGATATGGGAAACGGTGTTCTGCGGACTCGTACTGATCGCGTTGCACTTGTATCCAACACCAACAGTTTCAATGCAACTTCCCGCTCCGGGATCCGTTAAATTGCCGCAGATAGAGCTCACTCCAGCAACACTCGTTCCAGTATCAATGCAATTCCACCAGAAAGAGTAGTTCATAGTACCAGCGGCAGTGCCGCCGACCGTGGCCTGGAGGATGGAAGAGAGCGGAGCGGGACCGCTTGTCGGTGATGCGGCGAGAGAGACGGAAAGGGTCGGAATCCTCGTGAAATTCGCCCAATCGCAGAAGATATTCGTGTATGACGCGTTGGCCATATACACGTGCGTTGAGTACGTTCCGTATCCGGGATGGTTCGCGAAATCTATGGTCGCTTTCCAGGTGCCACCGCCCTGGTTCACGCCGGGGTACCAGATGATGTCATCCTGACCATTCAGGTCGGACCAGGTGGGAAATACCACGCTTGTGGCGTTCGTGACGCCGTAGGCATAGACGTCGTGGGTGGTGCCGGATTCGTTCACGCTGTCGGGGCCGGCGGAGGTGCAGGCGGGAGGCGTCACAACATTGATGACCGCGTTCGTTGAATAGTCGCCAAACCAGGCGACGCCATCTTCAACCATCCTCCACTGGAAATTGTAGGGGTTGGGGGTTGCGGGTGCGGTGATGGTGAAGGTGAAGGTGAAGGGGTAGGTCGCCCCGGGGGCGACGTTGCCGGAGAGGTTTACGCGGCCGGTGCCCCATCGCACGTTGTCTTGGGGGTTCTGGGAACCAAGCCGGAACGGGTTCGCGCCGCCTGCGATCCATGTCGTGTCGCAGGAGGTGTTCTTCATCGTCACCGTCGTGGACGTCGTTTGGCTCGGCGCCATGAGTGTGGGGACGCTTTGGGAGATGAACTGGGCTTGGAGACCGTTCATACAGTTCTTGAATATGGTCGCAGCACTGATCCAGCCGGAGTTCGCACCCTGGTTGTCAGTAACTAGGATCCACACTTGGTACGTGTGATCGGGCGTCATGTCGACCACTTGCGGAGTGTTCGAAAAGGTCCAGCTTGTCGTGCCGGCGGCGTTCCAGGTTTTTGAACCAATGGCACCCCATCCGGCACCATTCCAGTCCTGGTTCGCAGTCGCATCGCGGAGGACGACTTGCACAAGGGAAACGGCGCTGTTGTCCGACGCGGTGCCGGAAACGATACCGCTCCCGGCGGCCTGGACCGATGACCGTATTCTTTCGTTCGTAATGGGGTTCACCAGTGCGTCGATGGCGCCGGTCGGTGCGGGGTTCGGGCATGCCGTTCTCGCCGTGCAGTTCGTCTTGCATCCCGAGCCGCAGGCATCGGTGTTGCTACTACCCAAATCGCATTCTTCACTGCATTCCCGTACGCCGTTGCCGCAGGAGGAGCTGCAACCGCATGAATCTCTCGGCGTACAATCCGTTTTGCATCCCGAGCCGCAGGCATCGTTGTTGGCGCTTCCCGCATCGCATTGTTCGCTACCTTCTACAACGCCATTGCCGCAAACAGCGGGACAGTCACCAGAGCATGAGGAATATGACTCACCATTATTGCAGCTTCCATCCCCACAATAGGGACCTTCCACACACCATTCATCCCAACATGTGCCGCAATCGAGGCTTCCATCTGACATTGGTCTATCTGTGCCCTGACAGTAGCTACCCGGGCCGTTACAGGGAATCGGGTCGACACAGGCTCCAGCGCAACATCCTCCCTTCCCCTGAGCGCATACTTCCGGGTTGCACTGCAAGGCAAACACGCCCTGAGGGATTGCGAAGAATACTCCCATACTTAAGACGAGCGCCAGCACACCGAAGAACGCGTATCGCCGGACTAACGCTATGTCGATAGATATTGTCCCTTTCCTCATCGTACTTTCAAAATAGTAAGGGAAATCTGAGCAGCAGCTTCACCCGGAAGCACTATAGCCGCGACGCGAAGTCCTTCTCGTTGAGCTTCGATAGTACACATTTCATCCGTGCGACGACTTGTTCTGCCCGTCCAGCCTTCTTTCTTGAACGATGACGAATAGAACTGACAGATATTTCCCCAGGTATCGCCAGTGATGGTATACGACGCGGTATATCCCATCGTGCCGTCCGCGAATGTCACAGCCTGTACCACCGTATCTTTAGCGTCCACGCGGAAGAGCATATTGCGCGGGAGTGGTATGTCACTTACATTTGCCGAGGAGGTCGAGAGGATTCCTGGGAGGTTTAGCATCAGGCGGAGATTTGGAACAACAACAGGTGAAAGGCTCTGGGGAGTTCGTGCTGATTGAACTCCGTTCCGATCTGAAGGTGCTTGTAAAGCGACCTCTCTAAACTGATATGCCGCAAATACACCTCCAAGAATTAGAACGGCTACAAGGGTCGCTATCCACTTCAAACGCGAAGAGTGCCACTCGGACGGGACGTTCACGTATTCTCCTACTGGTTTCATAGGACAAATAGATCAATTATAAAAACTGGCGTGGTTTCATTCTAGCAAATTATGGCGAATGGGTATAAGAATGTTGTTGATGCCCCGGAGCGCGCGAGCGCGCTCCGGGGCATAGATCGACGTTGGACTTTCGCGGTAAGAGCCGTTGAGTATGGTCATGGATTACAGAAAGACCATGTCAACCTGTACATCGCGTCCTTCTGGCTGCGATTCCTGACGTAGATAAACAACCGTTCATCCGCCGCCTTGAGGACATAGGACACCTCTCTTGGATGAACGCCTGGCGCCGTTGAATCCGACAGGCCGGGCCAGCAGGTATCCTGCGATGGCGGACAGGCGTCAGGGGGAGAGCTGTAATTGTACAGGTACAACTGCACGTCCGCCCCGGGTGGTTGAGGCGTCCATTCTAGATTTACGTGGAACACCATCCCGACGGCTCGTGTTGCTTGAGACATCCCGATTGACCCTGCTTCGCCAGACGATATCAACGACCAGTCTCGAGTACGCGTCTCGGGACAGTTTGGCGTCGGCGATGGCGTGGGTGTCGTCGGCACCGGGCCGGGCTGGCCGGGGTCGGTGGGACCCTTGCCTCCGCCTCCACAGGCGGAGAGAGTGAGGATGAACAGGATGCCGCAGGCCACGGAGGCCGCGGTGCGGAGATGCTTCGTCATGGCTACCTCCCTATTGCCTGGGGCATCGGATGATGCCGGGCAAGGAGAAGACGGGTTGGAGTTGCTCCGTGTCAGTGTCGTGCTGTAAAAGCTGGCAGCGGGATGCTGCCCCGATATTTCATCGCACTCTAGGCGATGATGTCGGGGTCCCGACTGTAGGTCGGGACTGGAGCGAGCTGGACTTCTTATACCACAATTATTTCCGTTTGACCAGCTCTTGGCGAGAGTGGTGCGGCTACTGCGAAGATGTTGCCGCAATGAGCGGGCAGCCGCTTTCCGAAGAAAGCTTCTGGAGGCCTTGCTCGCCGGCGAAGATGCGGCCATCCGGGAATACCCACGTCGGATATCCCTTCACGCCTTTCGCAAGACACATCTGCGGATTGTTGGGACATTCCACATACGGCACGAACTGGATCGATGAACCGAAAAGGCGCTTTTCGCGCTGGCAGTGCGGGCACCATGCCGCGCCATACATTGTCACTTTCTTATCAGCTAAACATTTCGCGAAGGCATCGTACGTGCCGTCGGCAACGGGGAATCCATAAAGCTCAAATAGCCCCACGCCGGCAAGAACGAGCGCGATAAGAATGAAGAGTGCGCGTCTTTTTCTATTCATCACAACAGTTCACGAGCTTATCCACGATATCCTGGAGCGCCCACGGCTTGTCTTTCGCAGCCGTTTCCTTGATGCCGTCGATCGAAATAAGTTTGAGGCGCAGACCCCAAAACAGCGAATACATCCGATAGGCGTGGTCGAACAACTCTTTAGCGAGATCTTTTTTGCCGTCCTGCTGGAGCTTCGTGCCGACCTCCATGAACCGCATGGATGCCGCGAGGAGATGCTTCGTGATGCACCAGGTCTCCCCTTCGTGCTGATCTTTCGGTACGAGTTTCGCGAGCAACGCCTTGCGCGATTGGCGCACTTCGTTCAGCAGGTCGAAATATTCCGGTTTCCCCGTTTTTTCGCCCGTGAAGAAGAAATGTTCTTCGAGCGAGATAAGATTCATGACGCCGATCGAGAGATCTTCGTCGGTGGAAAGATCCACGCCCGAAGATTTTCGCGCCTCGTCGACTTTTTTCAAGAGTTCCTGAAATTGTTTTTCGTCCATGGTAGTGCGTAGTGATGTTGATGGTAGCGACTTTTTTAATTATGGAAGGAGGAAGATCGATATGCCGAGAACGACCATGGCGACGCCGCCCCAAAACCGCATTGCGCCTGAACGTTCGCGTTTCCAGCTCTGGACCCGTTCAAGCACTGCGTGATCGCTCCCCGCACCGAGGATGATGACGAGCGGGAGCACGAAGATGAGGTTGTAGAGCAGGAGGTAGCCGAATCCTTGCATGAACGTCCCGGCGTTCGCCAGGAGTCCGAGAATGAGAAGGTACGGCCCGCCGGTGCAGGGAAATTCCGAAAGGCCGACGAATATTCCGAGAATGAGCGCCGTTCGGTATGACGCTTTTTCCATCAAGACCGCCATTGTGCGGTGCGCCGCTTGCGGTATCTTCGTTTTGATGGGGAAGGACGGGAACAGTTCGTTCACGACGTTCAGGAACCCGCCCGCGATGAGGATTGCCGCGCCGATACGGGCGATGAGGTGCGGCAAGGCGAATGCCGCAAGCGCCTTGACCAAACCGAGGCCGATCAGAACATAAATGAGGAATACGCCGGCGATGTAGAAACTGCCGATGGCGAGGATGTTCGTCCGCGTCCTGCCCAGACTCACGAGGAATGCGAGTGTGAGGAGAAGAACCGAAAACGCGCACGGATTTACGCTGTCCACGAGCGCAGCGACGACAAGAAGCGGCAAGAACCACGGGCTTTGCAGCGTCACGGCATTCAACGTGTCTTCGCGCACCATCCCATATCCCACAAGCGCGGCAACGAGCAGGGCAAGCGCAACAAAAATGATGAGTTTCTTTGTCATGGTTTTTCTTCTCTTCGCGAAGCGCCGCGTCGGGCGCTTCGCGAAGAGCATACCTCAGGTCGATATTTTCTTCAACGCACCCCGAATGCGCAAACTGTTCCCGATGACGCTTACGGACGACAGAGCCATCGCTCCCGAAGCGATCATGGGGTTCAGGAACCCGAATGCCGCAAGGGGGATGGCCGCAACGTTATATGCGAATGCCCAGAAGAGATTCTGTACGATGGTGCGGAAGGTGATCCGCGCGAGCCGGAGCGCTTCCACGACCTTTGCCGGACTTCCCTTCACGAGAACGATGTTCCCCGCCTCTATCGCGATATCGGTTCCCGTTCCCATCGCAATACCCAGATCCGCCTGCACAAGCGCTGGCGCATCATTCACGCCATCGCCGACAAAAGCGACTTTCTTCCCGTTCGCCTGCAGTTCTTTCACTTTGTTCGCTTTTTCACCGGGAAGCACTCCGGCGAAGACGGTCTTCATGCCAAGTTCGCTCGCTATCGCCTCGGCGGTCTTCTGATTGTCGCCGGTGAGCATCACGCTTTCTACGCCGTCTCGCGCAAGCTCTGCGATCGCTATTTTCGCATCCGGTTTCACCGTGTCCGCGATGCCGATAGCGCCAAAAAGCATTCCGCCGTGAGCGACGAACACGACGCTCCGTGCGGACGACTCAAGCCGGGCGATGTCGTTCTGGAGCGCACTGGCGGATATTCCCTGTTCTTCCAAGAATTTCACTTTCCCGACGATCGTTATCTCGCCGGCGATCGTCCCCTGAACGCCAAACCCGGCAGCATTCACGAATCCTTTTGTTTCGGAGAGCGCAATATTATCTGCCGATGCCCGGGCAACGATGGCTTGCGCGAGCGGATGCTCCGAAAGTTTCTCCAACGATGCGGCGAGACGCAGAACATCCTCTGTGGTCTTTCCCGCCGAGGGAACGATATCCGTCACCACCGGCTTTCCTTCGGTGAGCGTCCCAGTCTTGTCAAAGACCACGACGTCTATCTTTCGCGAGCGTTCCAGCGCTTCGCCATTCTTGATGAGAATGCCCTTCCGCGCGCCGAGTCCGGTACCGACCATGATGGCGGTCGGCGTTGCAAGACCGAGCGCGCAGGGACACGCGATGACGAGCACGGCAACAGCCGAGATGACCGCATTCGCGATGTTTTGCGTCGCGAGATACCAGCCACCGGCAGTCGCGAGCGCGATAAGAATGACGGCCGGCACAAAAATACTTGAAGCGCGATCGGCAAGTTTCTCTATCGGCGCTTTCTTCGCCTGCGCATCTTCCACGACGCGTACGATCTGCGCGAGCGCGGTTTCGGCGCCGACCTTCGCGGCGCGGATGCGGATCGCACCGCTTACATTCACCGTCGCGCCGAAAACGTCATCTCCTTCTTTTTTATCAACCGGCATGGATTCGCCGGTAAGCATCGATTCGTCAACGCTCGTCGCGCCCGAACGCACCGTGCCATCGGTCGGGATCTTTTCTCCCGGTTTCACGAGTAGTACATCCCCCACTGCGATGCTTTCCGCCGGCACATTTCGTTCGGTTCCGTCCGGCAACATAAGTCGCGCGGTCTTCGCGCCGAGTTCCATGAGCTTCCGGATGGCTTGCGATGCTTCTCCGCGGCTTCGCGCTTCTAAATATCGACCGAGGAGAATGAGTGCGGTTATGACCGCGCCGGTTTCATAGTACACAGCTTCGTTCCGGAACATTGCCCAGCCGCTCCATGCGAGCGCCGCAAGCGTTCCGACAGAGACCAGCGTGTTCATGTCGGCGGAAAACCTCCGTGCTTGCCGAAGCATGCCAATGTGGAATTCTCTTCCGAGCACAAGGACCGCGAATGCCGAAAGTGCGGCTTGGAGCCAAACGCTCGCGTTCACGCCAAGGGTCGCCCACGGGAACATCGCCTCTCCCATCGCGAGAATGAGCGCGGGAGCCGCAAGGGCGATAGCGATGAATGCGCGGTTCTTGACCGCCGCAAGCTCGTTCGTTGCCGGGTGATGGTGCGCGCGCTCCCCTCCCGCGAGCGCAGCCGCAACATGGTACCCATTCTCTTCTATCACGCGTCGAAAGTCCTGCTCGCCCACTTTCGTTTCGTCGTATTCCACCGTCGCCCGCTCCGTACCAAAATTCACCGAAGCATCCGCAACACCCGGGAGTTTTTTCAGTGCATCCTCATTCCGCACCACGCACGACGCGCAATGCATTCCCACAATGCCGAATGATGTCTTTCTCATGGCATTAGATATTGTTCGGTACGACGATGAATGCGGAATTCGGCGTCATCATGCCCATACTGCAGTTGAACGCCAGCTCGCCGGGCCTCTCGGGCCTGAATTGAATGACGGTCTCGCCACGGGATTTGAGCATCTGGGTAATACCGAGCGCCGGCATCGTTATCACGCGCCCGCAACCTGTCGCGGTCTCGCCGTCAATGCGCCACTCAACCGGAACGCCCGCGCGCACGCGGAAACGATTCGGCGTATAGGTGTATCCGGCCGCGCGCATCTGCACGACCTGTTTTCCGTCAACAAGCGGAACAAGTTCCTCCTGCGCTGTATTGTTTTTTGCCCCTCCCGTGAAGAATGCCGCAAGATCAATGGGTTTTCCGCCCGCCAGAACGATGCCGCTCTGCATATTCATGACACCGAGCAAGACCACAACCGTGCCGGCAACACGGAGGACGTAGTGCCGGAAAGCGCCTTTTGTGAAGCTTGTAAGCGCAGAGAGCGAAAGGAGTGCCGGCAGGGTGCCAAGCGCAAAAACAAACATCGTGAGTGCGCCCGTTATCCAACTTCCCGTTGCCAGGACATAGAGCTGAAGCGCTTGCGTGAACCCGCACGGCAAGAAGAATGTCAACGCACCGAGCACAAATGGCGTGGCAGGACGATCGGAATCAGAGAGGTTATGGATGTGATGCGCAAGCGCCTTGGGCATTCGCGGCATAAACCGGCTTGTGCCCGGGAAAAGGTTAAGGAGCTGAAAGCCAAGAATAATCATCACGATGCTCACGCCGATCGTCAGCACACCATTTGCTTGCGCTGAAAGCCCAACGACCGAACCCAACGCTCCAACCAATCCACCAAAAACACTGTAACCGATGACCCGGCCGGCGTTGAATGCAAGTTGCGGGCGCAATTTTTGCCAGCCGGAACGCTGCGGAAAACGTACACTATACCGCGCCGAAACCGCCACGAGTAATCCGCCCGTCACCGCCATGCACGTAGAAACGGACGCTATGAGACCGATGAGGAACACGAGGCCATATCCCATGTTCTCCGTAATTTCAAGAGATGGGAGAAGATTCATTTGCTTTAGCATGAGATACCACGCGGCAACTAAAAGGAAGATGGCGCCAATTTCGGCATAGTCCATGGGGCCGTTCCGCCGCGGCGGCTCTTCTTTGTTTTCTTCCGCTCGCGATACCCGATAGCCATACTCGTGCACGGCAGCGTTAAGTTCCACAATACGCGGCTCTTCCGAATACCACACTGTGGCGTCCCCGCTCACATGATCTACTTCGGCACGTTCCACACCCTTCACGTCTTTGAATTTTCGCTCAATGACGACTTCGCAGCTTGCGCAATGCGTGCCGGTAATATGCAGTTGTATTTTTTTAGATGATTCCATGAATGTGCATCTCTGATGAACGACTGGAAAACGTATGCAAAAACACCGCCCGAGCACGCAGGTGCGTGCAAAGAGCGGACATAACACTATGCGTAGAGGCGCGGATGCAAAACACCTCGGGAAAGCGCAAGGAGAAGATGGTCGGGTGCGTGGCCTGTTCTTTGAAAAATGGAGGAAGAAAAGACGCCGAACGGTGGTGCGTTGCCGTGGAATATGAGTACTGAAACAATCGTTCCAACACAGGCAATGATAAGCAAAAGAATGAACACTGTTTGCGGCGTCATCGCGGCGAAGGCGCTTTCCCATGCGGCAATGTGGCTCACGCCGCCGAACGGACACATGGACGAGACATCTCCCATAAGCGGACAATGCATCATGCCGCCGTGCTCGCCGTCATGGCCAAGCATGGACAGGATACCGAAGAGCGAAACGCTCCCGAAAAGCAATATCAGCGAGATGGCGGACGCCTGTTTCATCGGTGTTCTGAGTATATCGCGAACACTCTCGTCAAGCAATCAAAAACGGCGCCTCGCCGGGCGCCGTTTTCTCTCTTACGCTGTTTCCTTCTGTGTTGGCACTTCCGCCGGCTTGCTCGCCGGTGCCGCCGCTGCGGGGGCGGGCTTTTCCACAACCTTAAATTTCATTTGTATCTTTGGTGATTTCAGAACGCCTTGTTTCACAAAAAGGTTATGTACGGTCACCGTCGGCTGTGCGCCGACGCCGAGCCAGTAGGATGCCCGTTCCGCGTTCACATTTGCCTGTTTCGTCCTCGGACTGTATGAACCGAGATCCTCAACCGGCGGAGCTGCCATTTTGGAACGCTTTTCCGCCACAACGAGCCGATAGCTCGGCTGGTGCTTCTTTCCGGTGCGCTGAAGTTTGATGGCTAACATAACGGAGCTATTCTATACGAAAATACTTGAACGGTCAACTATGACGAATGTTCCAGCTTCAGCGACACCGCTTTCGAACTGCCGTCGTCGGAAAGCGTGATGCCATAAAGGACGTCCGCCGCTTCCATCGTGGCACGGTTGTGCGTCACGAGGATGAACTGCGTCTTTTTGGAAAATTCATTGAGCATCTCGGAAAACCGTCGTGCGTTCCGCTCGTCCAATGCCGCATCTATCTCGTCCAGCACAAGGAACGGCGGCGGCGAGACGGATACGAGGGCAAAAAGCGCGGCGATGCCGACGAGCGAACGTTCTCCGCCCGAAAGTACGTCCAGCGAATTAATGCGCTTTCGCGGAAGTTTCACTTCTATTTCTATGCCTTCGCTCACCTCGGGCGCTTCTTCCTCTTCTTCCACTGCAACCGCATCCTTTACGCCACCGGCTTCTCCCGCCTGTGCCATGCCCTCTTCCGAGCCCGGCGCTGTCTGCCGTTTTTCCCGTTTCGCCAATTTGAGCTTTGCCGTTCCTCCGCCGAACATCACTTCAAAGAATTTGCCGAACTCGGCGTTTATCTGCTGAAGCGCCGCGGAGAATTCCGTACCGATCTTTTCGCTGAGATTCGTGATAAGTCCGCGAAGATCTTCTTTCGCGCCGGCGAGGTCCGTTGACTCCTTTTCCAGGAACGTATACCGCTCTTCCGTCTCGTGCGCTTCTTTGAGAAGCGCTTCATCCACCTCGCCCATCGCGGCAAGCTCTCCGCGCAACCGGAACATCCGCCGTTCGGCATCGGCCCTATCAGCCATTTCCCGCTCATGGTCTGCGGTAAGCTTGTGGAACTCTTCCGGCTTGCGCCCCGTTTGTTCCACTTGGTGTTTCCATTCGTTCAGGCGAAGGCCGAACCGCTCTTCTTCGAACTTCTTCTCGCGCGTACCCGCCTCCCACTGTTCCACTTTATCCTTCGCGGCCTCGAGCGAAGCGACGGCCGATTTGAAACTCTGATAGAACTCTTCCTGCCCTTTTTCCAATATTTTTTCCTTATCACGGAGCGCTTCGAGATCGCGCTCAAGGTCGGTGAGCTGCGCCGTTATTTTTTTGAGCTCATCCTCCACTCCAACCTGAACTTCCGGACGCCGCGCCGTTGCTTTCCGCTCCGTGAGAACGGCGTCGATGTCTTCAATGATCTCGTGTACGCTCGCGCGGAAATCCTCGGGGTCAATATCATGCTCCATAAGACCTTCCAGCTTGTTCCGCATATCGCGGATGAGCGATGCGAGCATGCTTGCGGACGGCAAGCCGGCCGAAACGGTTTCGCGCTCGGCGTGTTCCATCTGCGCTTCCAAACGGCCGAGTTCTTTCTGCAGCTCGCTCCGCTTTCGGATGATTTCCTCCGTTCTGCGCTTCACGTCCTGCAATTCTTTCCGCTCTTCGGGCTGGGCCGCTTCAACGCGCTTCAGATGCTCTTCCGCCGCGTGCCGTTCCTTCTGCAGTTCCGCAAGCCGCTCCGTCCGTTCGGCAACGTCCTTTTGCGCCGCGGCGACGCCGCGAGAAAGTTCCGCATATTCCGAACCGAAAAAGTGGTCTTCAAGTCCCTTCAATTCTTCCGCAAGCTCGCCGCGCCGGGCCCATCGGCCCGTCTGGCGTTTCAGCGAGCGCAAATGCGGCAATATCTCTTCGGTCAGCGCTTTTACCTTATCCAGATTTATCTCCGTATTCTTGAGCCGCCGTTCGGCTTCCGCGCGCTTCAGTTGATACTCGCGCAGGCCGAGCATTTCTTCTATCATTTCGCGCCGGATCTCCGGAGACGATTGGATGAATACATCGCTATTCCCTTGAGTCACGACGACAAGTCCTTTTGTGCCGAGCCGCGCTTTCGCGAAAAAATCAATGAGGTCGCGAAGGCGTATCTCCGCCTTGTTCAAAAAATACTGGTTCGTACCATCGCGATTCACCTGGCGCGTTACAACGATCTCGGTGAATTCCGCCGGAAAAAAATTGTTGAAGTTCTCCAGGTGCAAACTCGCTTGCGCCTGGCCCATCCGCGCGCGCTTTGCCGTTCCGGCGAAAATGAGGTCTTCGGCTTTTGCGCCGCGCAAGTTCTTCGCCTCGCGCTCGCCCAAAAGCCATCGCACCGCGTCAATGACGTTCGACTTGCCCGACCCGTTCGGGCCGACGATAGCCGTTACGCCGTGCGAGAAATCGAATGTTGTCCGCGAGGCGAACGATTTGAAACCGTTCAGTTCAAGGCGCTTGAGAAGGTTCGCCATGCTATTTCTGCGCCCGAAGCGCATCCTTCGCCGCGTCCAGTTCCGCCTCTTGCTTGGACATGCCTTCACCTTCGCCGATCTTCTCCTCACCGACATACACGCCGACGCGGAACACGCGGCGATGCGCCGGGCCGGTTTCTTCAAGTACTCGATAGCTCGGCGTGATACGCGTCTTCTCCTGCACGTTCTCCTGCAATTCGCTCTTCGCGTCCTTATAGCTCCGTTTCTCCAGTATCTCCTGCAGATGCGGCAGGACGAATTGTTCCGCGAACTTCGCCGCCGGCGAAAAACCTTGGTCCAGGTAGATAGCGCCGATGACCGACTCCATGGCGTTCGCGAGGATCACCTCGCGCGCTTTCGAGGTGTCCGCGCGCTCGCCCTTGGACATGAGGATATAACCCTCAAGGCCGATCTCCTGCGCAACCCGCGCGAGGAGCTGATAGTTCACGAGCGCCGCGCGGAGCACGGTGAGCTGGCCTTCGGGATCTTCGGGGAATTTGTGGTAGAGATACTCCGTCACGGCGAGCTCCAACACGGCATCGCCAAGATACTCCAGCCGTTCATTGTGCGGCAGGTCCCAATCGGGATGCTCATTCAGATATGAACGGTGCGTCAAAGCCTCCCTGAGCAGGTCGGGATTCTTGAACGATGTTCCTATTTTTTGTGCGAGATCTTCAGCGGTCACGCTGGATGAATCACCGAAGAGACGGAGAGATCAAAACAACCTGCGCGCATGCCGCGCCGCATCGTCATTTTGATCTTTTCACCTTGCTTCGATGTAGGACGTTTCGGCCTTTTATTCCTGCCCGCCTTTTTATCCTGAGTCGCTCGAAGGACTATGCCCGACTTCTTCCTCTTTCTGCGCTTTGAGCTCCCGATAAATGGTTCCCATCACGCCGTTCACGAATCTCCCCGAGTTCGGTCCGCCGTAGTTCTTCGCCATCTCTATCGCTTCATTGATGGCGACTTTCGGCGGTACTTCTTCCGGATCGGCATAGAGGAGCTCCGACAGTCCGATGCGGAGGATGTTCCGGTCCACAATGGCGATCTTCTGGATCGGCCATTCCGGCGCCGCTTTTGCGATGACGCCATCCACATCCGCGATATGGTCAACGAGGCGCTTCAATATCTTCCATGCGAATTCCGGCTCGTCTATGCCCGGCGCGAATTCCGTGAGATTCCGGTCCAGTATCTGCACCAGGTCCTTTTTTTGACGATAGAAATCCCACTCATAGAGCGATTGTAGGATGACGGTTCGTATCAGATGGCGCGTGGCCATAGGTGTGGAAAGGAACTCTTACGCTGTCTTGTGACAGTATACCAAAAACGGCAAAACGGCGCACCCGACGGGCGGCCGCTTCCCGGGCGATCTCCCTACTTTTTCCCGCACTGCGGGCAAACCCGGTGCTCAAGCTTCGGGCCGCCGCAATTCTTGCAGACGCGGAGTCCCCGCTTTTTGAGCGCCAAATGCGACCGGCGTCTGCCGGTCTTGCCATGCGAGTGATGTTTTGTTGGTACGCCTCCCATGTGCCAGTCTTGCCCAAGAACGAAGCGATTGGATGCAAAGCCGAGCATCCCGAGCAGCGTCGAGGGATTTCTTGGTGACTATCGGTGACCCGGTGAATAGTATAGAAAATACCTCATAAAGTCAAAAGCGGGGCGAGGACCGGTGGTCCTCGCCCCGCACGTCGCAGCCCGGGGCTCCTTCTATCCGTCGATGGTGTCGTTCCTCATTTGCACGCTCCCGTGTTCGGGGTTCACGGCGGACGTCTTTGGGCGACCTGGTACTGATAGCTATTCTATGACAAAAATGTTCGGCGGTGAATAGGGCTTGGTCCAATACGCCGAACGGCGGCGAGATGCGCCCGAGTGCCATAGCCCTTGTGGAGCTCAAATCCGTAGCCGGGATAGTGCTCTGCCATCCGCTTCATAAAGCGATCCCGCGTTACCTTTGCAATAATGGACGCCATCGCTACCGCCGGAATGTTCTCGTCGCCCTTAATAATGGTCTTCGCCTTGAGCGATGCGCTATGCGCTTTATCTTTGAGGAACAATCCCCCGTCCAAGAACACGCGTCCGCGAACCGCAAGGCGCGTGAAAGCTCGCCATGCAGCGAGATTCGCCGCGCGCGATATGTTCCGTTTCTCTATCTGGCGCGGATAGACGCGCGCGACAGCGTAGCGGATACGCGGATGTCTCGTGAGATGCGCATACCACGCATCCCGTTGTTTCGGCGTAAGCTTCTTGGAATCGTGAAGCGCGGAGAGCTTATTGCTGCTATGTGAACGCATAGCGCCTCTTTGTGCCAGCGTATCAGGGAGAGCGACCGCGCACACAACAACCGGTCCGGCCAACGGACCCCGGCCGACTTCGTCGATGCCGATGGTATATCTCACGAACACATCATAACAGATGCGCAGGCGCGGATGCCTTGTCTTGAGCTTGCCGAATGGAAAGATGGTCGAACGGTGCCTCTTACCGAACCGAACCCACTCTCTGGGCCCAGCAGGACTACTTCGTGTTCGTTATGCAGCCCGAGAACGTCGTCGTACCGTTTTCGGTGATGAATGCGGTATCACCCTTATTCCAGAAAACGAATGATTCATCATCTTTCGCGTAACGCGCACCGGAAGCGGAGATAGCTCGGGGAACGGACAATTTCCTCTCGTCGCTTAGTACCAGGTCGACATATTTGTCGTCCGTCGGATAAAAAGTCACCGTAATAGTTTTATGGGAGTCGCAAGAGAACACGGCTGTTTTCGGCGCTGTTGCCGTGCAATATTCTTCCCACTGCCGGATGCAGGTCTGTTTGGCATCACACCAGCTGTAGCCTGCCGCAACAAGACAGCCATGTTCGTCTTTCTGTCCGCCGATCGCTTGCTCGTGGGTTATCTGGAAAGGCGCGCTTTCTCCCGCGATCACGTCTGTGATCGGAATGGATGCGTAGCTATTCACGGATACCACATACGTTCCTGTCGGATACATGTCGGAGATGGTCCACTCAATGCTTCCCATATTATCGAGGTTCACAAAAACAATAGGGTCGAACTCCTGGCCCTCGGTCTGGAGGGGCGGTGGAGGCACTCTGCGCAAAGTGACGGAAATTTTATTATCTGGCGAGGTATTTTTTGTGGTCCATGAAATAGCGTGCGTGGAGCCGGTCGCCCACGTGTCACCGCCATTCGGAGATGTGACCGTGACCGAAGGCGTCGTTTGAAACTGCTTATTTTTCCCCAAGACGTATAATCCTCCTGCAATAACCGCGATTCCCGCGACTAACAGAACGATAACCAGCGGTGTAAAAGCGGACCGTTGCCTTGAATTATGGAACATGCCCCCATTCTAGCACTTTCCATTCTTGTAACGAGGGGCCATCGACGCGCGTGCATCGTGGCCCCATTGTCTTCCCCCGCTCACTTCACGGGCTCAAGCTGGCGGGCGTGGTACCGGTTCCTCCTCGAACGTAGAAAATGCAATGCCCCACCGCGAGGGTGAGGTATTGCATTTTTTTGTATGCGCAGGGAGAGACGATGTTCGAACGTACTTTATTTCTGCTTACGCGGAATAAGGTAAAGAAACCAAATGAACCAAAGAAGCCAGAGCATATCTTTCCAGTCTTGGGTAAATATCCCAGGAATACCCAAAAGACCAAGAAATCCCAAAAGACCCAACATCCGGTTCTTATTCATATTCATAGAAATATTCTACCACTGTTCTTGGTGCACCGGATGGGACGATGTTCGAACTAGTCTATCGAGTAAATAGATACCAAATACCAATCAAAGCAAGTATCACTAGAAGACCAATTGCCCTGCCGACATAAAACTTTCTGAGGTTCATATGTAACAGTATAACAGTATCAAAACATCTTAGTGCGCAGGGAGGGATTGAACGTCGCTCGTCGCTATACAGCAACTCGCTCTCACGAACCCAGCGGTTCGTGTGCTCCGCCACGGGAAACCTCCCGGTTTCCCGACCCCATCCCCGTTCGAATCCCTCCTCTGCAAGCAAAATTCTGGATACCGCAAGGGTATCCAGAATTTGGTGTGTGCGCAGGGAGGGATTCGAACCCCCGTAGGCCGTAGGCCGCCACGTTTACAGCGTGGTACAATTGACCGCTCTGTCACCTGCGCAATTTCCTATTTTTTAGAGGGCTTTGTGGCGTTATCTTCCTTCTCAACCTCCTTTTCCAACGGGCCGGTCAGTTCCTTCATATACTCGTTATGATCGCCATTCTTCCCGTTGCCGTTCCCATTGCCATTTCCCATATTCATCGTTTTGAGCTTCCCCGTCAAATAGTTGTCAAAGCGCATGAGATTTATCTTCATCCTGCGAAGCGTTTTCCCCATGAACGCGTTCATCGTCTCGTCAACTTTTCCGGGAATGTCGGATGTTATCATGCGTTCAAAAACACCCTTCCGATCCGGATCTCCGGATTCTTCAATGCGCGGCAACGTCCGCACGACGAGATACAACATCGTCGCGAGCGCCAGGAACAAGATATCGGTCAGGATGAGCTGGAGCATGCGGTATGTTTAAACCTCGTACCGGACGAACCGGTTGACGCGGACATTCTCTCCCACGCGAGCGATGACATCCTGCACGAGCGAGTTCACCTTCCGGGATTCGTCGCGAACATAAGGCTGTTCCAACAGCTCCTCAACGGTCTTCGGCTCCATCGCGGCGATCTGCATCACCAGCTCCTGCGCGAGCTCCTTGAACGGTTCCGAACGCACGACAAAATCCGTCTCGGCGCGCACATCAAGCAGAACGCCGATACGCTCGTTGTGTATATACGCCTTGATAAGCCCGGCACCGGTCTCCCGATCCGCGCGTTTTTCCACCTTTGCGAGGCCGCGCTCCTGGATGAGCTTCTTTGCGCTCTCAAAATTGCCTTCCGCGTCCTGGAGGGCGCGTTTGCAGTCCATAACGCC
>JBEEJO010000002.1:0-50246 GCA_041169145.1 Candidatus Parcubacteria bacterium
TTCTTCGGTGTCCACTCATTGCGTAATTTGGCAGCTAGATCGGTGATCGGCAACTTACCAAATTCCTCGGCGGTGATTGGACCGCGAGGTCTTACGGTGCCGCCGCGCATCCTACCTATACTGGGTTCAGGCTCGTAGTTCGGGTCGCATTTCCTCTCAAACGATTTTTCACACTCTGCGGCTTCTTCATTCGTTAGCTGGTCGCAGATACTTGATAGAATCTGTAAGCCGTATGTTTTGTGCCATTTCTCATCTTCGGCGTCTGTGGCGCGTTTAGTGAAGTATTCAAACACTCGCCGTACATAATCCCGCTTATCCTTCTCGGATAACGCCGAGAAGCTCAATCGGAGCGCTTTTTGATATTCCGTACCAGAAATGTATTCGTGATACCGATCGGTTGCGAATATCTTGAAAAACTCCTGCTTCAATTCGTCTCTGAAAAGGACCGGGCACAAACTCATCGTGAACATCCGAAGCCGCCACATGGAGCGACTATCCGGGAGTTTCGCAAGGTATTTATCGAACAGTTGGCGAGCGTTCTTTGCATCATCACATTTTCCTCCGATGAGTTGCACCACCAACGTCTTTACGACTGCTGCGAGCGAGCGAACATCGTCTCGATGGGAAAGATGTTCTTTTTCACCAAGTGTGAGCTCAAAGAAATCAACATCGTAGAGATGGAATGTTTCGGCAATTGTAAAAACATCAGCAGCGTCTTCACGCTCACCAGTAATAGTGACACCACAAAGAGCCCGAATTGCAATCGCTAGCGCCCTCTCTTTATGTGATTCATCTACCCCTACCAGTTGTCCAAACACTTTTGTTTCGCTTATGTCGTTGAAATAGAATGGATTGTCCGTTGAGTACCCCCGACTCACTTTCTTGAGCTCATCTTTTGTCTGTACGGCAAGAACCGCTTCTGCAAGCACCAAAATGCCATCGTAGTCTTTCGCGCTAGATAGAGTTGCAAACATTTTTTCATACTCAAACCCCCACCGATTGAATACCCCCATTAGAGGTATCCACCTTCCATCGCGAATCTTTATAACCATGCGAGAAAGCTGTTCTGCAGGTAGGTTGCTACAGATCCACAAAAATCTATCCACGACTTCCGGATTAAAGTGGTCTGCTGAGATGGGAATTGCGAGTATGATATCAGCAACCTTTTTCGGTTCCTTCACCGCAACCTTCACAAGATAGTCCAACTCCGGCGTTCTGTATCCGTACTGCGTCGGATCAATGGATTTTTCTTTGATTACATCCAGGAATCCATTGTTCCAGAGCCACTCAAGCCAGCGCTCGTTAGCCTGGGTGAAAAAGTAGCGGTGCGTGTCAGGATTTGTAGAAATGATTTCTTGAATAACATTTCTGTCGACCACGGCACAGCCCGTTTCTATTAGCTCGTCTATACGCTTGTGAAGTTGGATCTGATTCATTTGAGTTATGTTCTCGTATAGAACATCGGCACATAATCGGAATCCGGATTCTCTGATTTGTATTTTATCAGAGCGCTTTGAAAAGCAGATCGCGGGCTTTGCCCAACGGTTAGGAAGTTATAGAAGTATGAAGAAAACTTTTTCGCTGAAGGAGAGCCAGCGCCACCGCTGTAGGCAATAACGTTATCGGAGACCCCGTCTTTTATGAGATCGAAGGCAAGGCTTGTTGATCCTGTGCCACCGCCAGAGAAACAAAAGGATAAATAAACTACTAAAAAATATGGCTTCGGATCGATTTTGAGGAGATTGATAAAGTCATTCTTACCTATGTGCACAATTTTGTCATAAGAAGTTGCATCCTCAAGACAAAGACGCCCGTCTTCTTCCCCGTGGAGCGCTATATGAACGTATCCGAATCTGTTCCATCCTATCTCCTCTACAGCCGTTCTTGTTCCGTGTTTGAGAAAGTGAACCTCGCTAATCCGAAAGGAATCTTTATTATTTTCGGTTATCTTCTTCAAAATATCGATGATCTCTTCGTTCACATCATTCCCAATGTTCGTTTTATCAGGCATATGAGAGTGGGACATTATTACTAAACAGCGATATTGAGAACTAACACTCCCTTGTTTATTTGCTGGATGCATTATTTCTCTCAATACACAGATTCCATTGGCGATTGATTCCCACGGTAATTCGAGAAATTCGGCGAGCTCAGACTGGATTATCAATTCGGTATCAGTATTATTGATCAGATTTTCTGTAGGTTGCACATCTAGTTTTGACATTAGCAACTCAAGAACGGGGTTTAGATTTGTTCCTGCCAATGGATTTTGAGGTGCGAGGTTCAATGATTCTGAATCTAATATCTCGATGTCTTGTATTGCCGGTTTCATCTCAGAAGAGCGTTCATATGCTTTTTTGTATTCATCAAAAGACAGACGCACTTGAGGTTTGTTGCTAGCTTCCAGTTGAAGATAGTGAGCTAGACTCACTATCCCTGCTGAATCTTTGGTTCTTTCGATTACTGAAAAACCCTTTATGAGCATACCGCAATCATAGCTGAACCACCCTCATCACTTCGTCGCCGTAGTGGTTAATGACTTTGACGGCGATTTTGCCGGTCTTTGGTTTAGGGAATGGACGCGAAACTGTTGAATAGAGCTCCTCCCAAGCATCTTCGTTAATATCAGCACGGAGAGCTTTTTTTAATTTTTCATAGGGTTTATCTGCGCCGAGGAAGTAGGCGTGCGTAACAAAGAATGCTTCACCGCTATAGTTCGTATCCAGGAACCAGGCCGCGATCTCGTGCTCGGGGTCGCCGGAGCCACTTGAACGAATTTCACTTTTCACGGGATCGTATACATCCACGCCAGCTACCTCAACCACTACTCCGTCCTTGCCCTCTTTCACCGTGACCTGTGGCTCGCCGAATGCCAAGAAAAGGTTTCCAGAACCAGTCTTCTTCAATAAATCGCCCATTGAGAGGTCGGGGTTGATTTTCACTCGCATTACTCGCAAACCATCAATTTCTGATGGGACTGAAAATGCCGATGCATCGAATGAGGTCGCGGCAACAACGAGCAAATCAGCAAATCTTTTCGCAACCTTAGCTGCGTCGCGAATAAAATCATCATCTATACTACCAAATTCCGGACCGATAGATATAGCTACTTTCTTGAGGCCACTTTCGGTCTTATATTCACCAGATGCTTGAATCTCCGGACCACCAGGCAAGATGTCTAGATTCACAAATTCTACACGCGCTCCTTTCTGTCCGGTTTGCACTCCGGCTTTGAGCAGATTGGAAATAACTGTCTCTGCGAATCGTTCAGATGACACCATTTCCTGCGCATCAGAAACACGGTGTGGCGAGAGAGATTCTACCGTAAAAGGACCAGTGACGCGTACTACTTCTTTGTTCTCAAATGGTTGATCGTAGAGAATCTCTTGCTCTGGTGACTCACTATTCGCTAAAGATTTTAATGTTATATGCGGAACTGTCTTACACTCAATCCCGGCGCTAACGTTATCTTTTTCTTTGAGCTTGTAGTATGGAAACCTGGCTGTCATGAGTCGAGTTCGGGCAAGCGCTAACGCAACGCGGGAAGTGTCAATTGTAATCCAGCGGCGGCCCCATTGCTCAGCCACATATGCAGTCGTACCCGAACCACAAGTTGGATCGAGAACGAGATCTCCAGGATCGGTTGTCATAAGAACGCATCGCTGGATAACGCTGTGTGCCGTCTGTACAACATACGTTCGCTGGACACCAATTTGCATTGATTCCCATCTATCAGTAATCGGTACCACAGGAAAATCATCAACGAAACGACGATATCTAATTGTCGAACCCATAACTTCAATTCTATTCAGCTCAGCTAAGCGCTTTAATCCCAAGACGGTTGTTTTCCAATGCGCATCACCTCTCGGAAAGTATTTCTTACCTTGGAAAACAAATTCTTGAGGTTCTGCGGATGCTCCATCTGAATATAGTGGGGCAAGTTGATAGCGTTTCCCTTCTTGTGCAATCCGCCCCGTGAACAACTCTTCTGGAGACAATCGTCGTGATCCTCCGTCTTTTAATAGATACATATCATATCTATCAAGTGTTGTATCACCAACTTCTCTCGGCCTATACAATCTGCGAAATTTTGTCATTCCTTTATCTTTTGAATACCAGATGAGGTAGTCAACGGTCGATGAAATTAAATTAGACTCAACGCCACCCGTTTTTTGGAATGAAATTTGAGTAACAAAATTACTGGATCCAAACACTTCGTCCATTAGATTACGAATAAGATGTACATTCTCGTCGTTGATTTGCACGAAGCATGAGCCGCCATCATTTAACAGCTCACGCGCAGTCGTCAAACGATCGCGCAAGTACGCGAGGTAAGAATGAACACCAAGCTCCCACGTATCGCGGAATGCCTTTACCTGCTCTGGCTGACGAACAAAATCATCAAGCTTGTTGTCTTTTACATCGCGCTTCCGTGTCGAAACCTGCCAGTTAGACCCGAACTTAATACCATATGGTGGATCAATGTAAATCGTCTGAACTTTGCCTCGCAGACCCTCTTTTTCCAATAGACTGTTCATCGCAAGAAGCGAGTCACCGAGAATCATACGATTCTGCCAATTCTCTTCGTGCTTGTAAAAATCAACTGCCTTTGCCGCTTGCTGTTCCGCCGTTTCGCCAAAGAGAAGTGTTTGAGCCGATTCCTGTGCGCCGGTCTTGAGACGAGCAATAATCGCTTCGGGAGCGATTTTCTCTTGAACGTAGATTGGAACGGTCGCTACCTCAAACTCTGCACCTGCCTCCTTCTTTCCAGACCAGACAAGTTGCGGATCGAACGATGGATCATACTCATATTTCTTCTTAATTGGTTGCTTGTCCCGAGCAGAAAGTTTCACCGATTCTTCCTGAGTCGGAATACGAACACGTTTCTCGCCGTGTTTGTACGAAGCGACGGGTGCCGCTTTGGTTGGCTGTAACATCTTCTTTGTTCTGCGCATGATATGTGGTTATTTAACCTTAAATAACGAATTGAATCCTCCATTCATGCCCGCACGGATAAGCTGCTGGGTTTCGTGAATGTCTTGAATCTCAATAATAGCCCATACCCCGAATTTGCCAGTGTTATTCACTGCTGGAACCCAGAAATCCCGCGCCGTTTTCACTTTTGCTACCTTTTTGTCGTCCTTCTTACCAGTAACTTCAATTAGCAGGTTGATGGTCGATTTATCAGGTAATTCCACTTTCACGATAAAATCCGGAACGTAGTAATGCGCCACACCTTGATGTTCGTACGGGACCGCGAATCCAAGATTCTGATTTTTCACATACGCTAATACTTCGGGCATCTCTTCTAAACGCTTGGCTACTCCCTGTTCCCATTCTTGGGTGTCTGCTACGACATAGTTTATGTGGCTCTTCACCGTTTCCTGCACGGGCTTAGTGGTTAGAAAATCGACGTACCGCGTAGAGCCGAGCGTATCGTATGGGGCGAGGATTGGAAGGAGCTTGCGATCTGTTTGATTTGATATGTTCTCTGTTACGATCGCCTGCTGTATCTTGCTCAATGCTCCTGAAAGGTATGCGCCGACGGAAAGGTAGCCGATGACCATTTTATCTTTCAAGACAACGTGACTTTTCACATACTCTTCGACGATACGTTTCAGTTGTGGGTGGAGCCAGTATTTTTCTGAACCATCCGCATCCGTATAGTAGCGTTTAAGTAGTCCAACCGTGAGATATTCAACAACCGTTCCTTCGCGTCGCTCTTTGATTTTATCTAAAGTCTCCTTTTCTTCCGCTCCGATGAATCCACCCAACGTCACCTCCGTTGGTTCATTTTCGATAACGGTGTCCGATTCCTTGGTGAAATGTGCAGCTAATTTCACCTCATTCAACTCATAGCGATAACCTTCAACGCGCGGGAATGTTATTTCATACTGCTCGCGGTCCGATAGAGAATGAACACGGTGTATGACTTTCGGCAGCTGTGGTTCGGGGCCTCCCTTCACTTTCAAGAAGTTAAATGGCACACCATAGACTTCCGCATATTCCGGAGATAGGAGGCCATTTTCATCGGCACCATAATCCACGCGCCGAAGAGCGCGACCGACGACCTGCTCACATAAAAGCTGAGTTGAGAACGCGCGTATGCCTAAAATATGAGTGACCGTATTCACATCCCAACCCTCTGTGAGCATAGAGACGGAGACAACACATTTAATTCCTTCGCCTAACTTACCGGGTTTACCAACGGTATTCATCACCTCGCGCAGAAGTTCCTCGTCGGTCGGCTCGTCCCGTCCCGGGAAACGCTTCCGATAGTCCTTATGAAAATCGTCGATTTCTTTTACGAAGATGTTCTTGAATTCATCACTGATCTTTTCGCCGCTCTCGATTTGGGCACTATCAATAAGCAAGGTATTCGGGCGATCAAGAAACCGAACTCCGTCTTCGTTCCGAAACACGTCTAAATGACCTTTCTCAAGTTTGATTTTCTTGCTTGCAGTTTCATATTCGTATCCTGCAATCCAGCGATAGACCATCTCAGAAACAGTCGTGTTATTGCACACAACGATCATGACCGGTGGCATCACGGCTGGATTTACCCTCTTTTGCTTTTCGTATTCTCGATAGTACTTTTCGTAACTACCGTATAGTGACGCCAGTGCTTCTTCGAGCTTCGTCGGCAGGATTAAAACCGAGAGATCATATTTGCCAGTTTTCATTCCTTTCTTCGGGAGTTCATCCCGAACATGGAGCCACAGATTACGGAACTCGGGCTCGGCGTCCGCTCGAATGGTGTCTGATTCCACGGGCAATCGAGGAATTTTTACTACGCCGCACTCGAGTGCATCGAGTAGAGAGAAATCATAAACCGTCCACGGGAACATGGTGCCCTCTGTATACCCCGAACCACTCAAGAAATAAGGTGTTGCAGAGAGATCTACTATTGCATTTACCTGAATTTTCTTTGAGAGTGCCTCAAGTCCGCTAATCCACACACGAGCAGCCTTATTGTTTTCATCAGCTTCTTTCCGTTCTTCGCCCGATAATTTTTCCTCCGTAGGGCGCTCTCGGTAGCAGTGGTGCGCTTCATCATTAATAACCAAAACCCGAGGCTTGTTCAGAACACTTTTGAACGCCCGGTTAACCATTGCACTGGGCGTTTCTTTTATTGCATCTTCCTTGATAAGCCCCGCGGCTTTCATAACCGCACCGATTTGGAATCGTGGATTTTGCCGCTGTTCAAGCTGATGAAAATTCGTGATGAAAACAGTCGCCTGTTGAAGTGCCTCGAAGTCTTGGTATGAGACGATATTCCGTTGCAAATAATAGTTATGCGGATCGTTTGGTAGAAGAACATTCAAACGATCACGAATTGTTATCCCCGGAGTGACAATAACGAATGCATCTGTGAATCGCGTGTCTTGCGGGTAACGAATCTTGTTCAGCGTATTGTAAGCTATGACCATTGCCATAACGACAGTCTTTCCGGAACCGGTCGCCATCTTAAACGCCAATCGGTATAGCCCAGGATTCGCTTCTGTATTCGCTTTTTTGATGCCGTTAATAATCCAACTCTCGCCGGTTTTTTCAGCAACCTCATTCACGTACATCAGAGTTTCCAGTGCTTCGATCTGGGAAAAGAACAGCTTATTCTCCCGAGATTCGTCACTCCAATATCCGAGAAGATCGCGAGATGTTTTTGTGAGTCCTGCATAACCGGACTGGCGCCATTCTTTCACTTTGGCGCGAACCTTATTGATAAACTCATTCTCCTTCTGGAGTTCGCTCCCATACGCCCCCTCAGCAAGATTAATATCTAACTGATCCTGTTTCGTTTTTGCCCGTGGAGCTGGTATATAAAAAGTGCTCGGTCGGCGCTCCTCCAGTACTTCGTTTGTTAGCCCACGCTCGTCGGATTTGAAGTGACGCGTCGGCTCAACGTAAGGGGAATTGAGGATCGGATTGTCGATTTGTTCCGGCATAATAATTCAAACACATCATCCCTCAAAAAGGGTCGTTTGTCTAGGAATATCAATGCTCCGCAGACTTGCTTTGATTTCAACTTCGCGTCATCATTTGAATACAACTGAATAGGGCTCAGCCCAGGCCTAAACCAGGCGGTTCCACCGCCCGGCATGGCTCCTGAAAACCTGTGATAGATACTGAACCCCGCGTTCAGCAAACTGTCACAGGTCATATCCCGAAAGGGGTATGGGGCGTAAGCCCTAGCTGATGCGGGGTTCTGTGCGTCAAGCCCCGCCATACTCATCATAAAAATATATGGCCATAATCATCTCCAAGAACGGCAAGAATGCGAAGCGCGTGGACGAATCGAAGTTCGAATACGAAGATCACCTTCAGCAATACATCTACGACAACCCCGACAGCATTCCTCTCTATGACATCAAGGAGGATATCCGCCTCCTTATCCTCTCTCGCGAGTTCCAAACGGAGAGCGGTCCTATCGACGCGCTCGGTATAGATAAGGACGGTGAGATCTATCTCATCGAGACGAAACTGTATAAAAATCCAGACAAGCGACTCGTCGTCGCCCAGGTTTTGGATTACGGCGCGGCTATCTGGCTGAGCAAGCGTGGCTACGAAGAAATCGTCGCCTCTCTCGAAGAAGCGGTACGCAGAAATTTCAAAAAGGGCTTGCGCGAGAAAATATCCGAATTTTATGGAATCGGCGAAGTGGAGACCGATACGCTTTTGGAAAACTTCAAAAACAATCTGAATAAGGGGGTCTACAAATTCGTGGTCCTGATGGATAAGCTCCACGACCGGCTGAAAGACCTCATCCTTTTCATAAACGAAAACAGCAAGTTCGATATCTACGCGGTGGAGCTCGAATTCTACAAGCACGAGGATTATGAGATAGTGATTCCCAAGATATTTGGAGCTGAAGTCAAAAAAGATCTGGGAGTGACAAAAAGCGCTGGGAAACGGTGGGATTGGGATTTGTTCAAACATCGCTTGCAGGAGTTCGGTGAAGAAGAGGTGCGAACGGCAGAGCAAATCATCGAATGGGCCGGAAAAAATGGCATTGAAATAGAATGGAGCAACAGCCAACGTGGCGGCTTCTTCCTGTGCTACTATCCCGAAGGCAAAAAGGGATTCTATCCCTTCGGCGTGACGGGTGACGCCAGGGTCTCGTGGAACGTCCCTCATGCAGGGGGCAAAAGTCCCGCACCGTTCGACAAGCTTGAAAAACGAGCGGAGATATTGAAGCGCCTTCAATCGGTTAAGGGTGCAGCGATTGATTTAGGCAACGTAGACGGGTTCAACGGAATGAAGTTGCCCTTGCGTGAGCTTGCGGACGAAGGTGCCCGCCGCGAATTCTTCGCGGTCTGTCTGTGGATCAAAAAAGTGTTGGAGACCGAATAAATCAATGACCGAAGACGAAACCAGGCTGAAGGAATTTATAGACGGCAACACCTGGATTTTTGCCAAGACATATGCGAAAACTGCCCCGCACGAGTACGTGGTGTACGATCGTCTAGATACGGAGGGTCGCAAGGAGTACGACTGGTTCATGGGACAAATCGAGGAAAATGGAGTTGATGAGAAGTTCTACAACACAACGTTCAGGTACCTCTATTTCGGCGGCATGAAATATTGGGTTCACGACACGAAGGAAAGAGAAGGAGGCGTATTGAACAGGGATCTGGCGACGAGCAAATACGGATAGCGCCCCTCTGCTTCTCGCGGCTACCAAGGCTTTTGGGAGCATTTAGGGCACTCTGGACGCCCCTCGGGGTTCGCGTCATCCATTGGGGTATGACCAACCAAACTATGGGGTCCAATGGGGCTGGGACCCAACAAGCAAGCCAGCTCCCACCAAAGGTCAGATACCTTTTATACGCCCGGAAGAGCAGCGAGTCGGAGGAACGCCAAGTCCTTTCCATCGATTCGCAGGTGAAAGAGATGATGCAACTCGCCGAGCGCGAGGGGCTTGAGATCGCGGAGGTCCGGAGGGAAAGCCACTCGGCCAAAGCCACCGGTCAGCGCCCCGTGTTCAATGAGATTCTGAACGATGTCAGGTCGGGCAAGTTCAACGGTATTCTCACCTGGGCACCGGACCGCATCGCGAGGAACGCCGGGGACCTGGGAGCGGTGGTGGACTTGATGGACCAGAAACTGCTTCTGGAGATACGGACGTTCGGCCAACGCTTCACCGATTCGCCGAACGAGAAATTTCTCCTCATGATCTTGGGGTCGCAGGCGAAACTGGAGAACGACGCGAGGGGCGTGAATGTGAAACGCGGTCTGCGGACAAGGGTCGAGATGGGACTCTGGCCGGGCATGGCCCCGCTCGGCTACCTCAACCAAAAGATGATGGACAAGAAGTGCCAGATCGCCGTGGATCCGGCGCGCGCGCCAATCGTGAAACAGATGTTCGAGAAAGTGGCGCATGAAAAATGGTCGGGTCGGAGGGTATACAACTGGCTGAGGTTCGAGCTGAACTTCCACACGCGAGGCAACAAGCCCCTCACGCTCTCGGGTATCTACCGAATGCTCACGATGCCGATTTACTACGGGATGTTCGAGTTTCCGCGAAAGAGCGGCAACTGGTACCAAGGCAAACATAAGCCGCTCATCACCGAAGAACTTTTCCAGCAGGTGCAAGCACAGCTCAAACGGGATCAGATTGTGCGCGAGAGCAAGGAGTTTGCCTTCACAAAATTATTCACCTGCGGACTTTGCGGATCGGGCATATCAGCCGAGGAAAAATTCAAGGACCTCAAGGGCGGCGGCGTGAACCGCTATGTCTACTATGGATGTTCGAGGGCGAGAGACCGTAACTGCAAGAACAAATACATCCGCGAAGAAGAGCTGATCGATGAGTTGATCAAGATTCTCGACAAGGTGAACATCAACGAACTCGGCATGAAGATGAAGCTCGAAGACGAGATTCGACGATTCAACAAATTACAGAAACTCATGAACCGGAATAACGGAAAGCAGGCGATCGAGGAAACCGATGTGAATATCAGGGAATACGCTAAATATCTCTTGCGGGAAGGGAGCGCCTCGGAAAAGCGCGAGTTGTTGGCGAATCTGCGAAGCAGGCTGATCTACCAGAACAAAACACTGCGCCTGGTCGAGGAGTAGATAAAAAATAAACAGAGCGAGAATCGCTCTGTTTATTTTTCACTTCTCTACCGAAGCACTCGGGTCACAGCTTGACCTCAATTACTCGGGTTTATCCGATAGAAAAATGTCACTGCGGAGAGGGAGGGATTCGAACCCTCGATACCATTTCTGGTATACAGTCTTTCCAGGACTGCCAATTCAACCACTCTTGCACCTCTCCCCTTGTTACCGCACTATCGTACCCTTGAACTCCTTGCCGTTCAAGAGCGCGTCCAGATTCTTCAGCTCGCGGCCGTCCACTACAATTGCGGCGAGCCCCTTCTCTTCGGCGAATTTCGCCGCGATGGGATCCATTGGCGCGTGGAGACCCGGGCTCCATTTCTTCGGGATCAGGTTGCGATACGCCTTCCACGAAAGTTCACGGAGGGGTTTTGCGTTCGTGTGCGTTGCGTGATCCTTATCGTACACATACGCGGGCTTCCCCGCCACGATGACCTCCTGCGCGCCGAAATCGTACGCCAGGACCGCCGCGATGTAGTCCGTTGACCAGCCCGGCCGCCAGCCCGCCGCGACCGTTACGGAGCGGCGCAGACGCTTCACTCTCCCGCGCTCGTCAATCACCACCGGATCGGCGATGTCCCGGAACATGGTACGCACAAGGTGCGCATTGAGACGCGTTGCGTGAATGCCGAGCCAGTCTTTGTCGTCGTTTGTGATGCCACGAATGCGCGCCGCGGCTTCCTGAAACCGCCGGGCGAGCTGTCCGCCGCCGACCACGAGCACAAATCGTTTCCCCTCGCGCACATGCCGGCGCAGGAACCGGTCAAACCGGCGAAGGAACGCCGTGTCGATCTCTCCGGGACGTACGTGTTCATCTTTCCCGCGGATGAATGCCGGGTACACGATAGAACCGCCGAGCGTCACGATGATGGTTCGGTTGAAGCGATACCTCATATGATTCATGCCGTGGAGGCGGGGTTGCCAATTGCCGGAGACGATTCATCCGGCGCCGGACGAATGTTCGCGATGAGCACCACGATAAGGAGCAGGGTGGGGATGAATGGAGCATCCGATCCCGGAAGCCCCCCGGATATGACAAGGAGCAGGAGCGCTACCGGCGTCCACGCATGAAGCGCCATCTGGTAGGCGGTCCGATACGACACCGGCATGCGCCGCATGCGGGCGATAAGCCACGCGAGCAGTCCTCCGAAGAGCAAGTAGGCGAGCGTGAACGTCCACAACACAAGAAAGACGAACCATGTGCCGAAAACAACGAGCGGAGCGATCCACCGGCCGACGGCCTGCAGATCTTCGTTCAAGCCCCTCACGAACGATCGGTCTATCGTTACGTTCGGAAAATCGGAAAGCCATTCTATCTGTATACGGCCGCCCGGTTCTTTTCCGGTGATGATATTCTGTTTCGTAACAAGGATATACGTGTCATGCGCAGACCACGCTTCCACGGACGCCTGTGCCGCCGTATCAATGACGAGCAGATTTGCGAGCGCATGTCCGCCGTTCTTTTCCGTCTCCGTTTTGAGCTCATCCGGCAGAGGGAGAACATACGGCTCCGTGACGTTCGTGCTCGCCTCGCCGTTCTGTATCTTTATCGCAAGCTCTTCGGGAAAATGGGACACGAACGCCTGCCCTGCCCGATCAATGAACTGCGTGATAAGCGGCAGCGCGCGAAACGAGGCGGTCGCGGAAAACACGATGGCAAGCGCCACGCCGAGCGAGTAAAAATACTTGAGCGAGAACGAGAACCGCTGCGTGGCGAGCGAGCGATAGAACGCCGGCGAGTAGATGCTTGCGCGAATGGTGTGCCAAAGGTTCATAGACGTGACATTAGGATACCACGAAGCTCATTCTATGTTCTCATTCCCCGCAGCATGTTGATCCTATCTTCTATCGGCGGATGGGTCATGAATACCTTATGCCACCAGGCCGTGCGCAGCTGGCCGGTAAACGGATCGTCTATCCAAAGATGCGCTGTGGTGTTCTTCGCGAACCGCATGGGGGTAATGTCCTTCGCGATCTTTTCGAGCGCGCTTGCGAGGCCTTCGGGGTAGCGCGTGATGAGCGCGCCAGACGTGTCCGCAAGATATTCGCGTTTCCGCGAAATGGCGAGTTGGAGAAGCGTCGCCGAAATGGGAGCGAGGATAGCAAGCGCGATGGCGATAAGCATAATGATGCCTCCGCCTCCCCGATCGTTGCGGCGGTTGCCGCCCCACCAGAGCGAACGGAGGAACATGTCGGAAATGATGGAAATGAACCCGACGAGGATGACTGCGGCCGTTCCGATGAGCATGTCGCGGTTGCCGATGTGCGATATCTCGTGCGCCAGAACCCCCTCCAACTCGGGCTTCGTGAGATGCTGAAGCAACCCTTCCGTTACCGCTACCACGGCGTGTTTCGGGTCACGTCCCGTCGCAAAAGCATTCATTTGCATTTCGGGGATGACATAGATCCTCGGCGTCGGAAGCCCAGCGGTAATGGCCAGATTTTCCACGATGCGGTAGAGCTCAGGGTTCGCCTGCATATCCACCGGACGCGCGTGCGCCATACTGAGCACGATCTTGTCCGAATACCAGTAGCCGGCGACATTCATCCCGATACTGAATAGCACGGCGAAATACAGGATACCCGGATTGCCGTACGCCTGGCTGAATACCCACCCGACACCGATGACGAGTACCAAGAAACCCGTGAAGAGCGTCCACGTCTTCAGGATGTTCGATTCTTTATTCGCGTAGAGATTTGGAGCGGCACTCATTGACACATCATATTATTACTGATAAAACACTCCATAGCAAGGAGATACAATCGAACATGGAGAACAGAATATACGGTCCTCACGAGGGACCCGACCGGGACAATCCCGCGGCACCGGGAGCACCCGTAGCACTTGCGTTGTTCGCCATCGGAGGACTCATCGTCACCGTCTGCTGGATCCTCTGGCGGCGCGAGATCCTCAACTGGCTTCCGAGCGGGGTACATGTGATCGCGTGGTGCCTTGGAGGCACCGCGGTGGTCATTCTCATCGGTGGCGCCATCTACTTCTTCGTCAGCAAGCCGCTCGCCCGCGCCATCGGCCAGGACGAGGCGGAACAGAACCGATAACTCAGGGAGGTCACATGACGAATGAACAGTGGGCATGGCTCGGGATTGTCCTTCTCGCTACCGATGTGACAGCGCTCTTCTGGAGCATTGTCGGGCTCCCCGGCAGGGCAATTGCCCTATTCACGGCCGCCACGTTCGTCGGGGGCCTGGCGTGGTGTTTGTTTGTCGGCCTCTTGCCACCCGACGTCCTCTACATCGTCATCGTGCCCGTCAGCGCGGTTCTGCTGTACAAGATCGGCACGAGACTCGATTCGCTCTGGGAGGGCGCCCGGGCCTTCGTGGCCCGCATGACACATACCAGGAGAACGTGATGGTCACCGAACACCGGGCGCTGTACTTCACTGCCGGAGCCGCGCTGCTCATCAGCATCGTCGCATTTCTCGGCATTTCTTTCTGGGTTGCGCATGCCGTGAATGTCGGCTTCACGACCCGCGTGACTCCGTCAGAAGCGCAGGATGGCCCGCCGCTCAAGTGAACGCGTGGCCGGAATTCCAGAACTCCCCATTTCGCACAAGAGACCCGTCGGGCACCGCCCGCGGGTCTCTCGCACATTTATGAAACTCGTTTAGAACTTCACCGCGACCGGCTTCTCGGACTCCGGTTCGGCGTCAAAGAACTCGAACGCCTTGAACCCGAGCCAGTTCGCCACCATGTTCGCCGGGAAGTGTTCCAGTGACGTGTTGTAGTCGCGAACATTCGTATTGAAGAACCGGCGCGCTGCCTGGATCTTGTTCTCGGTATCCGTCAATTCCTGCTGGAGCGCGAGAAAATTCTGGTTCGCTTTGAGCTCCGGGTACGCCTCCGAAACCGCGAAGAGCGACTTCAGCGTTCCCGAAAGCACGTTTTCTGCCGCAAGTTTCGCCCGCGGGTCCGTCGCGCCCATCGCCGCAGTGCGCGCTTCCGTCACCTGCGTAAAGACCGCATCTTCATGTTTCGCATACCCCTTTACGGTTTCCACGATGTTCGGGATGAGGTCGTATCGGCGCTTTTGCTGGACCTCAATGTCCGACGACGCCTCTTTCACGCGATTCCGCCACGTGACAAGCCGGTTGTACGTGAGCATCAGCCACGCACCGGCGATGATTATGATGAGTAATATGATTTGCATGGTGGCTTCAGTATACCGTTTCTAACTGCGTTTCTGCAACTTCTCCACGATCTCTTTTTCTTTCGCCGCTATCTTCTCCTCCGTCCCCCGCCGGGCGATGGCATAGTCGGCCATATCGACGAGCATAAAGCTCGCGATAAGCGGGAATTTCTCCTTCACGAGCCGATATTTCTCCTGCTCTATAGTGCGGTAATCGGGATGCCCTTGCGAGATGGTGCGAAGCTCCGCTTCCCAGAACATCTGACGGAAGTTCTGCCATTCATAGAACCGAACGCGATACGCGAGCGGAACGGCGTACTGTGCAAGCTCACGGTCGTGCTGTTCCAACTGCATGAACAATTTTTCGGCGCGATCCAGCGCGACGCGGTAGGCGCCGTCCAGCTTCGCTTCCTTGAGTTCCGCCGGCACGCCATAGCCATGGTGGCATGAGAAAAGCTGGCGCTCCTGCGTCATCATCCGGTGGCGGTGCAGGTCGCGGTAAGCACCCAAGTCCATCGTTATCTCAAAACGCATATACGAATTTTCGAACGCGCGGCCAACCTTGTGCCAACGCGCCGTGCGACCGGAGAGATACGCTCCGAAAAGCCCTTTCTTCTCGGCGAGCGTGAGCGATTCTGCCAGGTCGTATGCCGTCTTCCAGTCCGCGTGCGTTTCCTTGAATATGATACCGGCAAGGATCTTCGTTTCCCCGTCGGGATCGTATTCGACCAGTTTCACTTCCGGTTTCGTTCCGCGGACGAGCAGTTTTTCCTTCCATTCCGGCTCCGTCTTCACGATAGCCGCCTGCGCCAAGCGATAGCGTTCGGAAAGATAGCTCTGATATTTTTGCGCCGGCTCATCGTTCAGGCGCAGAAGGAGCGACGGGATCTCTTTGTCGAGTTCCTGTTTCAGCGCGCCGGAGAGCCATCGCAATTCGCCGAGCGGATGTTTTGCCGTTCGGTTCATGAGATACTCGAACGCCTGGGCATTCCCGCGGAATGCCACTTGGCCCAATGTCGCCGCCGGCAGGAGACCGCGAAGCGTATCAAAAGCTTTCTTTTCCAGAACGGACGGCTTATCGTCAAAATTCTTTCCGAGCCATTCTTTCAGCGGCTCAAGAAGCGACGTGTACGTATCGAACAGATAATCCAGCGTGTCGCGATACTCTTTGAGCAGTCCCGCTTTCTCCAAGTCCGGTTTCGGAATGTAGTAGAGGTATCGGCCGCCTACCTTGTTCCCAAAATTCACGTAGCGCGTTGATTTCTCGATGGGCTCAAGACCGATGCGTTGGTCCTCGATGAATTTCATCGCGACCTGCGACACGCCCCACAGGAGAATGTGCGAACCCGTCATCTGCGCGATGGAATCGTCGCCGTATTGCGAGAGCCATTTTGCGTAGAACTGCTGTGCACGCTGGTTGTTCAAAATCTTCGCGAACCCATGCTCGCGGACGAGTTTTATGGCCTGTTCCAGCTCTCCGGCAAGCTCTTTGTCCTCGCCGTCCGCGATGGGATAGATATATTCCCTCAATAGAACTTCGGTGAGCGAACCGTTTGCGCGGCTTGCGCGCGAGCAAAGCGCGCCGGCGAGTTCCGGCGGCAAGTTCCGCAGCGCCGTCACGAGTCCATCGGGGTTCGTGACGAACGGTTCAAGGTAATATCGATCGCGTTCCGTCCACGCGTTCGGCGCGAAGTCGGGTTTGTAGGGATCCGTACTTTCAAGCATCGGCGGTAGTATAGCAAAGCTGCCGTATGTGAACCTTCGTATCCTCGGTATGTTGTGGATAACTAGAAATTGTCCGGGCCCCTGCTTGCGGCAGAGGCCCTTGTCGAAGATGTAGCAGTTGAATCGCGGAATGACTCACTTCCGGTCTGATCGGAACGATGCCTTGATCTTCTCGTGTCCCGACAGACCTTCCGTGGAGACCACGAACTCCTCGGAACACCCGTTCGCGGGAGCGTCGTATCGAGCGAGGATCTCGGGGCCTTCCTGCAATGCGCGCTTGCGGTCGATCGCGATGAGGTTTTCGTCTTGGGTCTTCAGAACGACGACCCCGTCGGACTTGGATCTGATCATCCCCACGAGATCGGAGAGGTTCTCGACCTTCTTGCCATCGGCCTCCACGATAAGGTCTGCCTCGTTGTTCTCGTAGCCCCTGTTGATCTCGGCCCGCAAGACGTTGCACAAAGCGACTGGCTCTTGTCCGTCGGAGCTCGCCGGGTGGTCGAGCAGATTCATCAGATGACGCGGTACTTTGCTCGGCCAATCGTCGCCCCATGTCGTCAGGTAGTTCACGGTGAGGGGGCAGAACGTGAGACCGCCGAACGTATAGTATCGTGGCCGCATTCCGTACAAAGGCCCGCGGACGAGCACGCCCCAGCCGAGCGGGCGGTCCAGGAGAAGCGTTACGCCAAGGGGCTTACCTTCCCGCCAGACATCGAGCTCAACGCTCTCTCCGACCTGTTTCGTTTGGAGATCGTAGTAGAAGGCGGTCCGTTCGTGAGACCGAAACTCGATCCTGCCGTCGGTTCCGATCGCATCGCCGCTGATCTTCAGAATGACGTCGCCGGGTCGAAGAACGCGCGCCGCAGCCGTTCCGGTTTTGATACTGCGAACGAGGATACCGCCCGACTCGCTCGCCGGAAGACCATACATGCGACGCAGCTCGGCCGCCTCGAAGCGTTGCCATGTGAAAGCGGCTTGAGGTACACCATCCAAACGTCCGTCCTGAACATCGGCCAGAAACTGCTTGATCACTTGAACCGGAACCATCTCGCCGGTCTTGCGGAGGCCCCCGGTGACCTGCATCGCCACGCCGGCCACTTTTCCATTGGCGATCACCGGACCACCGCTGTTCCCGAGGTCGATCGTGCTACCGATCTGTCCGATCAGAAGGAAAGTGTTCGCGTGCTGATACCGTTCGTGTTCGAGCCGCGATAGGACACCTCGCGTAATGCTCAGCGCCTCGCCTCCTGTCGGATAGCCGAGCACAGCAACCTCATCTTGAAGTTCAGGGACATCGCCGATCACCAGCGGTTCCACCGAATCGAAAAACCCGGGCTCATCCACGGTGAGAAGTGCAAGGTCCGTCTCGTTGGAAACGAACAGCGTCCTGGCCTGAACACGCTCTGAGGATCCGTACTTTTGCGCCAGGATGTACGTGGCGTTGGCCACCATGTGGGCGCTCGTTAGGATCCGGTTTCCGGATATGACGAACGCCGAGCCACTACCCGCGCTCCTGTTACCCGACCCCCAAGGCGTGTTGTAATCCGAAAGGAGCTCGGCCATGTGGATCTTGACGATCGCCTCTCGGGGATCCGCCACGTTCACCGTCTTGGACTTGTCCTGTGCGACGCTCACCGAGGGCGCGAGGCCTGCGGCAAGAACTGCGTTCACAACGAGAATCAGGTGCAGGCGCATGGCGCCCCCTTCTGGTTAATCGCAGAAAACTTCTGCTACTTTTTTTGGTTGAAAGGCTCGTTGAACAACGGCTCCCTGCGGTTCCAAGTGAAACGGCTTACTACTTCTTGTTGTACTGCCGTTCGTGAAAGCCGTCAACCGACGAGATAAGATCTCCGACAGAGAATCCTCACCATACCGGTCGTGACCGGTCGGTTTGTGCGGTGCGAAGTCGGGGCGGTAATCTTCATGGTTTTCCATCGCCGGTAGTATAGCAGAAAGCTTGACGGAGTGAACACGGTTCGGATAGGATGCTCGGCAGCGCGGCCGAACGGCCGCTTTGAGGAGGATTTCTATGAACATTGATGTCGCCATCGGCTGGTTCAACTTCGGCGTGTTCCTGGTGTACGCGTTCATCCTCGATGCTGTCGTCGTAGGGATCCTGGCGCTCTTCTCGAAGGGGTGGAGTTACCGGAACGCGGTCCTGAACTGCTGGCTCATCACATTGGGCGGCGGGCTGGCCGTGACGCTCTCCATCCTGACGTTCAAGTGGTGGAGTCGCGTTTCGACGTGGTTGCCGTCCTGGCTGAACGCCTCAGGCATCCCCCTCACGAAGCTCGCTTCGCTTGCCTGCTTCATCGCCCTCGTAGGGCTACTGGTCTGGCTCGTGAGGGGGCTCGAGGAGACGTATGTGAGCGAGGGGTTCGCTCCCGTCGCTGTGTCAGGAGCTCTGTTCCTGGGAACCCTGTGGGCTTACGGCTTTACGTACGAGAAGCTCGGAATCGCCGTCCCGCTCATGACCCGTCAGATCTTCGCCTGGTTCTCCTGGCTCTTCACGAACTCCTAAGCCAGAAACGGGCGGCAAGTGACCCGGGCCTCACGCGACATCCGCGTGGGGCCTTTCGTATTTCTGAAGAACACAATAACCCAGCTTGCGCTGGGTTTTGTGGATGGCGCGATTTGCCCTTTGCGCTTTGCTGATCTAGTAATCTCCCATTCCCATGCCGCCGGGCATTCCCCCACCGCCCATCGGCGGATTTTCTTTCTTCGGGATCTCCGTTACGGCCGCGCCCACGACGAGATACGTCGCGGTTACGGAAACAGCGTTCGTGAACGCGGTTTTCACCACCTTCAAGGGGTCAATGATGCCGGCTGATTTCAGGTCTTCAATCTTATTCGTCACCGCATTGAATCCGAGCCAAGCATCCTTCGCATCTCCCTTCTTCCGGCGCAGTTCGTCTACCGTAGAAGCGGACTCGCCGCTATTCGCGATGATGGCCGAGATCGGCGCGAGCGATGCGCGGTGAAGGATCGCCTTCGCCGCATCCGCGACGGTGTTATAGCTTTCTTTTGCCGTGCCCGAACCGTCCAACGCAAGAACGTTCAGAAGGGCGATGCCGCCGCCCGGGACGATACCCTCTTCCATCGCGGCGCGCGTCGCCGCGACCGCATCTTCCACGCGCTGCTTCAACTCCTTCTGCGCGGACTCCGTCGGCGCACCGACTTTGATGACGGCAACGCCGCCCGAGAGTTTGCCGAGCCGTTCCTGAAGCTTCTCTTTGTCGAAATCGGAATCGGTCTTTTTGATCTGCGCTTTGAGCTGGGCGATGCGGGATTCTATGTCCTTTTTATTTCCCTTGCCGCCGACGATCGTCGCATTATCTTTCGTTGCCACGACGCGATGCGCGTGACCCAGCGCATCCAGATCCACCGTGTCGAGCTTCTTGCCGAGATCGTCTGAAATGAACGTCGCGCCCGTCACAACGGCGATATCCTGCAGCATCTCCTTCCGCCGATCGCCGAATCCCGGGGCCTTCACCGCAAGCACGCTGAATATGCCGCGGAGCTTATTCACGATGAGCGTCGCGAGCGCTTCGCCTTCCACTTCTTCCGCAACAATGACGAGTTCCTTTTTGCCGCTTTGCACCACCTTCTCCAAGACCGGCAAGAGCTCTTGGATGGACGATATCTTCTTGTCCGTTACAAGAATGTAGGGGTCTTCCAGCGCGGCCTCCATCCGTTCCTGATTCGTGATCATGTATTGGCTGACGTAGCCGCGGTCAAATTGCATGCCTTCCACCATCTCGTATGAGTTGCCGATGGTATTGGAATCCTCGATGGTCACCACGCCCTCCTTGCCGAGCTTTCCCATTACTTCCGCGATGAGCCGGCCGATCTCCGCATCCTTCGCCGAGAGCGTTGCGACTTCCTCAACCTTCTTCACATCATTGATGAGCTCTTTTTGCACATCCAACTTCTTCACGATCGCCTCGCTCCCCTTTTTGAGCTCCTCCGCAAGATGAATGACGTTGAATCCTTTTTCGCGGATGGCCTTCTCGCCTTCGTCTATCATCGCCTGGGCCAGCACGACCGAGGTCGTCGTGCCGTCTCCCACGTTGTCGTTCGTCTTATCGGCCGCCTGCTTGATGAATTCGGCACCGAGATTCTCGTACTTATCCTGAAGCTCGATCTCTTTCGCCACCGTCACGCCGTCGAACGTGACTTGCGGCGCACCGTACGACTTCTCGATGACGACTGCCCGGCCGCGCGGGCCAAGCGTCATTTTGACCGCCTCCGCAAGCTTATCGATGCCCTTGCGCATCGCCGCTCGCGCATCTTCATTGAACTTTATTTCCTTAGCCATGGTAGTTAGTCGACAATTGCGAGGATATCGTCCTCGTCCCCGACCAGGTATTTCTTTCCGTCAACTTCTATTTCGTCCGGACCATATTTCTTAAAGAGCACTTTATCGCTGACCTTGACCGACATCGGTTGAAGTTCGCCCTTGTCGTTCTTCTTCCCCGGCCCAACGGCAAGCACGGTGCCCATGATGGGTTTTTCCTTGTCCGCCGTTTCCGGAAGCACGATGCCCGACTTCGTCATCTTCTCTTCCGCAAGCGGCTCAAGGAAGATGTGGTTTGATAATGGTTTGAAATTCATACTATAAATCGTTGAATTAGCAACCTCGACTGAAGATTGCCAATACAATGTACGGCAAGATGCGCCTATGCGTCAAGGTGCTTCAGGATCCATCTCTGGAAAACCGATGTCCGGTTCGCTCCAACAGCAAGCATCTCCCCAGCTGAATCCGACAGCTTCTCCAAAGACGAATTCTTTTACGGATCTTTCCGAGAAACAAAAACCTACGCCTGGGATTTGTTCAGCTCGTCGTAAATATTCAATACCGCTTTCACCGCGTCTCCCGCCGAGATGTTGTTCTGTTTGTAGAGCACATCCGACACGTCGCCAACCGCCCAAATGCGCGGGTGCGAGGTCTTCTGGGTCTTGTGGTCCACCATGATATCGCCGAGCTTGTCCGTCGTTACCTTATCTTTCACGAACTCCGAGTTTGGGATGGCGCCAATTTCTACGAAAATGCCCTGGAGGTCCATTCGTTTCGTTTCGTTCGTCCTCCGGTCCAGATATTCCATTCCGGACACGAACTGTTCACCGAAGATCTTTTGAGGCTCGGCCATTGTGAGCAGTTCGAATTTCGGACTTGCCGTGAGCTTCGCGAGGGTCACTGCATCCCCTCTCGGCACCTCGCCTCGTTCCAGAAGATATATCTTTGCGGCATAGGGCAAGAGATCGATGCCCGCCTCAAATCCCGCATTCCCGCCGCCAATGACCGCCACTACTTTACCTTTGAAGAGCGGTGCGTCGCACGTTGAGCAATAGACGACCCCTTTTCCATCCAGCTCCTTCTCGCCCGGGATGTCGAGCTTCCTGCGCCGGCTTCCGGACGCGACGAGCAGGTACTTCGTCTGTAATGTTCTTCCGTTTTTCGTCGCGATACCCAATGCGTCCTGAACGTCCTGTACGCCGGTCACCAGATCATCGTCAATGATCTCAATGCCCTCCTGCGTTCGAAGATGTTCTTCAAGCATCTTTGCCAGATCGAGCCCTGATACAGATTTTGTACCGATCCAGTTCTGTATGTCGGTGGAGACCAGCGACTGCCCGCCGAACGAATCAGTGATGAGCAATGTCTGTATCTTTTTCCGCGCGGCATAGATACCAGCAGCAACTCCGCCAGGACCGCCGCCGATGATGATGAGGTCGTACATGTTCGTTTTTTTTAGCGTAGGAGCCTAGGGACGAACCGCGATCCAACGACGTCTTGTCTCGCTCAAACTTTCTCCTCAAGCTCCGGTCCTATTTACCAAGCTTCAGCGCATGCATGATACCCGGCTTATCAAAACCGATAAAAATCTCGCCATCTACATCGATCACGGGAACGCCCAGCTGATGCGATTTCTGGATCATCTCTTCGCGCGCCGTTTCATCCTCTATGACGTTCAGCTCCTGATACGCGATATTGTTCTTCGTGAAAAACTCTTTCGCTATTTTGCAGTAGACGCACGTTGGCGTGGTGTAAATTTTTATGTTTGCCATAGGTGATGATCGATCGAACAATGAATGATCCGACTTTTATTTTTGTTCACGGCCAAATATCTCCCAGATGCCGAGCAGCGCGATCGCAAGCCCTACAACCACATTACTCCAGAAAAGCACGGTGTGCATACCGCTGCCGAACATCCATGGCGAGAGAATGACGCACGCGCCAAGACCTACTTGTACCCATTCGATCTTCATGGGGCACATCCGATTCTATCCTGGTGGAGCCTGAAACGCAAAATCCCCAATGGGGGATTTTGCTCCTTGAGACGATCTCGGTCTCTACCGGCCGAAGCTTGCCGACCGCTGGCGGTGGCAATCCCGGCACAAAAGCTGCCCAACGCGGCTCGGATCGGGCGCGAACGGCAAGCGATCGATGACCGCATTGCATTTCGAGCACTTCCATCCGCCCTGGCAGCCGTCTGCATCGCCGGCCTGGTGCCAGACGCGCTCGGGCCGCTGCTGATTTTGATAGTCCATTGCGTAGTAGTACGATTCGCCCTTTATGTCGTCGCGTACTCCGTCGGGCGAAGCGTATGTGCTCAAAACCCCGATACGTACGGAACCCTGGTAGCCTATTATTTTGCGAGTGCGGCGTCAATGGCCGTCTTGAACGTATCGATTGGCTGAGCGCCCTGGATCAGTTGGCCATCCACCAGTGATGACGGCGTCGCGGTCACTCCGCCGCCTTGAGCCGCCTTTACCACGGCTTGTACCACATCGGCATACTTGTTCGCATCGTAGCATTCGCCGAGTTTCGTGGCATCCATGCCGACCTGGCCGGCAAGCTTCACAAAAAGATCGCGGTTCAGGTTTCCATTATGCTCTTGCCCATCTTTCGACTCCGCGGCATAGAGCGCGTCATGGAAGACCCAGTACTTGCCTTGGTCCTTTGCGCATTCCGCCGCCTCCGCAGCCTCAACCGACTCCGGACCGAGGAAAGCCAGATCGCGAAAGATGAACTTCGCTTTCCCGGTCTTTACGTACTGCTCCACGATCTGCGGCTCTGTTTGCTCGAAGAACCGCACACAGAACGGACACTGATAGTCGCCGTATTCAATAACAGTGACCGGCGCTTTCGGATCGCCGAGGATAACATCCCGTTCCTGGATCGCCATGAGGGCGTCATTACTCACGGGCGCCGGCTGACCCCCTACTGGAGGGTTCCCTCCGCTCGGCACTTCCGCTTGCTTTGCGAAACCTCCGCGATTCATCGCATAGAGGATCGACCCCGAGATCATAACGCCGGCGATGAGAATGCTCACCGGCAAAAAATTCGCGTTGCCCATGTTGCTCTCCGACCCTCCGTTCGTATGATGCTCTTTGTGTTCGTGTTCCATGCTGGCAATTCTACCATCCCACCTGCCGCCAGTGTCAATACAGCGCAATCCACATGCTTCGTTCAGGTCCGAGAAACGTTTCGCGCAACGCGTACAAGTGCGATACAATATACAAACATGATCTCCGAGACGATCTTTTCGTGGATCTCTGCGTACCGGTACGCGATCCTTTTCCCCTTAGCGCTTGTGGAAGGTCCCGTCATTATGACCGTTTCGGGGGTGCTCTTGAAGCTCGGATATTTCACGTTCTGGCCGCTCTACTGCATCCTCATGGCCGGCGACCTTGCCGCCGATATCCTTTGGTACGCCGTCGGCTATTATGGCGGGCAACCGCTCGTGCGCCGGTATGGCAAATTTTTCAGCCTGTCCGACGACCTACTCGCCAAGACGGAAACGGCATTTCATCGTCACCAGAACAAGATCCTCATCATTTCCAAGATCACGATGGGGCTCGGCTTCGCCTTGGTCATTCTTATTACCGCCGGCATCATGCGTATCCCGTTCAAAAAATATGTTGCCTTCAACGCGCTCGGCCAGACCGTCTGGACGGCGCTTCTTATCAGTGTCGGCTATTTTTTCGGCTCGGTCGTTATTCTGGTGAACGAAGGATTGCGGCTTGCAACGGGTGCCGCATTCGCCGTTCTTGTTGCGGCGCTCCTGTACGGTATAAATCGTTATCTGCGCACGCGCGACCTGCAAAACCGGCTTTAACACCCATGCTTTCCATCATCATTCCGACTCGGAACGAGGAGAAGATCATCGGAGATATCCTCCGAAAGCTTCGCGATGGCATTACGGAGCATGACTACGAGATCATCGTGTCGGATGGCGGTTCTACGGACCGGACCGTGGAGATCGCGAAACAGTTCGCTACGGTACTGGAATATCACGGAACCGAACGGAGGACTATCGCCTGGGGAAAGAACGAAGGCGCGCGCCACGCGAACGGCGACATGCTTCTTTTCATTGACGCCGACGTCGAGATGCCGCATGCGAACGACGTATTGCGGAGGGCGTTCGCCCTTTTTACGGCGGATCCGATGCTTGTGGGCCTCACCGCGAACCTGCGCGTACTTCCTCAGCTGGAGACCTTCGCCGACCGGTTCTTTTTCGGCATGGTGAACGTTGACCACTGGCTGAACAATAACGTCATGCATTCCGGCAGCGCGTCCGGCGAATTTCAGATGATACCGAAAAAAGCGTTCGAGCAGGCCCACGGATACAAGGCCTATCTCGCGGTTGCCGAAGATAATGATATGTTCCGCCGACTTGCGAAGATCGGCCACACCCGCATCGCACGCTCCATCACCGTTTACCATACCGGCCGCCGGGCACATGAGGTCGGCTGGCCGCGGCTCCTCAGGGAGTGGCTCGTGAATTATATAAGCGTCCGGTTCTTTGACCGCTCGCATCATCAGGAGTGGTACGAAGTCCGATAATCGCCGCCATGAAACTCTCCTTCGTCATCCCCGCGCATAACGAAGAGTTCACGCTGGGCACATGCCTGGATTCCATCATGCGGGAGCTTGCATCTGCCGCTCATCACTACGACGTAGAGATTATCGTGGTGAATAACGCCTCCGGAGACCGCACTCGAGCTGTTGCCCTACGGTACCCGGGCGTAAAGGTTGTGGATGAACCGCAAAAGGGCATTGTCAAAGCGCGCGCACGGGGATTTCAAGAAGCAACAGGTGATATTGTGGCGAATATCGACGCCGACACCTTCCTTCCTCCCGGCTGGCTCGCGCGCGTCTTCGGAGAATTCGAGCGCGATGCGAATCTCGTATGCCTTACCGGACCGCTTACGTACTATGACCTCTCCCCGCTTCAACAATCCCTCGTGCGGATGTTCTGCTGGTTCGGTTTTTTCTTTCACGTCATCTTCCGCTTCCTCCGTATCGGCGCATGGGTGCAGGGCGGAAATTTCGTCTTGCGCCGAGACGCGTGGATCCGCGCCGGCGGGTTCGATACCAGTATTGATTTTTATGGCGAGGACACCGATGTTGCTCGGCGCATCGTGCGGCAGGGCAAGGTAAAGTTCATGTTCCGTTTTCCCATCTATTCTTCGGGCCGGCGCCTCGCGCACGAAGGGGTGCTTGCCATCGGATGGCGATATACCATAAATTACTTCTGGGTGCTCCTCTTCGGGAAGCCCCACACGACGGTCTCGCGGGATGTCCGGAGATCGCCAGGAATCTGAGAAAGCCATGCGTTTACCAAACCCCATAAAGATCGGCTTGCTCCTTGCGGGCGATATCATCGCGCTCTATGCCGCATTGATCGTAGCGCTTTTCATCCGCTATGGATGGAATTTCAATGAGCAGTTCATGGATCTCCATGCGGTCCCCTTCACCGCCATCTTTCCGCTCTGGCTTCTGGTCTTCTATATCGCCGGGTTATACGACCTGCCGCGCCTGCGGAACAATCTGGAGTTCCTTCAGACGCTTACGCTCACGCTCTTCGTGAATGCATTACTCACAGTGAGCGCCTTCTACTTGATACCGGCGCTCGGTATCACGCCGAAAACGAACTTGTTCCTCTTTTTGGTCGCGTTCGCGCTCTTTGAATCCCTGTGGCGGCGAACGTTCAATATCCGCGCGAGCTTCCGCGAGGGGCTGAACCGGGTTCTCCTCCTGGATAAGAGCCCGCTCGCGCAAGAACTCTCCCGGACGCTCAAAGAGAACCCGCAGGTCGGCTACGCGATCAAGGCATGGGTGGACGCATCGGAGAGGCCCCAGCATTTGAACTCGCTCATCCGCGAACAGCGCATTACGCTGGTCGTTGTCCCCGCGCACTTGCGGCACGATCCCGAAAGCGCACGCATGCTCTATGAGCTCCTCGCAAGCGGCATAGAAGTCCAGGACATGCCGACGTTCTATGAAGCGGTCTCCCGGAAAGTCCCGCTCGGTTCCATAGACGAATCGTGGTTCATCGAGCACAGTATCGGTGCGCGGCGATTTTATGATGACCTGAAGCGCGGTTTGGAAATCGCTACTGCCGTTATCCTTGGTATCGCGCTCTTGCCGCTCGAACTTTGCATCGCACTGCTTGTCGCGCTGACCTCGCGGGGGCCCGTCATTTACAGCCAGGTCCGCACCGGAAAGCACGGACAGCCGTTCACGCTCCATAAGTTCCGGACCATGCGAGCTCTCTCTGCGGACGGTTCTGCCGAAATCCACGGCGCCCAATGGTCGGGAAAGCATGATGCGCGCGTGACGGCTTTGGGGCGCCTCCTCCGCGCGACACATCTTGATGAACTCCCGCAGCTCTGGAATGTCGTGCGCGGGGAGCTTTCCTTCGTCGGACCGCGGCCCGAACGGCCGGAGATCATCCAGCGCCTTGTTGCCCAGATCCCCTATTATGAGATCCGCCTTATCGTAAAACCCGGCATCACCGGGTGGGCGCAGATCAACTACGGAAAAGACGAAACGCCAGCGGACGTTATGGAGAAACTTTCGTATGACGTATACTATCTCAAGAACCGTTCGCTCATTTTTGACCTTGCCATCATCATAAAAACGGTCAAATCTTTCTTTATTAATCACGCGTAATATGAAAATCATCGTCACCGGCGCCGCAGGATTCATCGCAAGCCATGTCGCCGATGCGTATATCGCAGCGGGGCATCGCGTCGTCATTATTGATAACCTAGCGACCGGATTCCGTCGGAACGTAAATCCGAAAGCGAAGTTCTATAAAGCGGATATCCGCGACCTCGCGCTCATGGAGCGTATCTTCAAACAAGAACGCCCCGAAGTCGTGAATCATCACGCCGCCATCGCCGAGGTCGTGAGGTCCGTTGCAAATCCCCTGCCAACGTACGAAGTGAACGTGCTCGGTACCGCGAATGTCCTTGTCGCCTTCGGCAAATATGGGCGCGGGAAAAACCGCCGATTCCTTTTCTCGTCAACGGGAGGCGCTATTTACGGCGAACCCAAAAAGATACCGGCCGATGAGCGGACACCGCGGACGCCGCTTTCGCCGTACGGGCTCTCTAAAGCGCTGGGCGAAGACATCATTCATTTCTACGCGAAACAGTACGGCTTCACGCCGGTCATTTTCCGCTACCCGAACGTCTACGGTCCGCGCCAGAACCCGAAAGGCGAAGCGGGCGTTATCGCGATCTTCGGCGGACTTCTCAAATCCGGAAAGCGGCCGACTATTTTCGGCGACGGCACAAAGGCCCGCGACTATACCTATGTGGGCGATCTCGTCCGAGCAAACCTTGCAGCGCTGAAGCATGGCGATGGACATGTCCTGAATCTCGGCTGGGGCGTCGTCGTTACCGACCGGATGATCTTTGACGAAGTCGCCCGCGCGACCGGTTTTCGGGGCAAGCCCGTCTACGCGCCTTACCGAAAAGGCGAGGTATACCGTATCGCGCTTGATGCGCGGAAAGCGAAACGCGTGCTCGGCTGGACGCCGCGCGTGAAACTTCGAGCCGGCATCCGCCAAGCCATCGCCGGCATCCGGCCTGAACGATGAGATAGAGCGACGAAGAACAAAAAAGCCCCGGTTGGGGCTTTTTTGTTCATTATTTCTTTATCTTTGAACTCGTTTTCTTGTGCCCGTTCCCGTTCGTCACCGCTTCAACGTAATTCTTCAACAGCCATGAGCTGGATTGCATCTTGCCTCCGTCGCCGATGTTGTAGACCATTTGAGCCCCGATCTCCTCGCACACTTCAACTTCGGGTACCGGGTCCATATCCGGACGGCGATCGCCGCCGTTCGCAAAAATGTGCGGGCGAACGACGCGGAGCGTTTCGCACACGCTCATATCTTGCGGATTGGGCCCGTGGCTTGTAAGTACCACTTCATCAACAACCCCTATCGCATTGATGACCTCTTTCCGCTCATGGTCCGGCATGAAAATATGCATCTTCTTCTTGCGCAGCCAATGATCGTTGTTCAATATGACGACCAGCTTATCACCAAGCTTTTTCGCTTCCTCGAACATCCGGATGTGCCCGACATGGATCGGGTCGAAGCCGCCGGAGACCGCAACCACGACCGGCTCGCGCTTCTCCTCCCTTTTTTGTTCCGCACGTTGTGGTGATATCTTCTTGGCCATTGGTTTTTCCTATTATTTTTTAATACCCATTATCGTAGCAAATCCGCCAAAATCGTGATAGCGTGATACCTGATGCGCATTGTTTTCGCGTATTTCGTAGGGTCATAATACCCAATATGTTACAAAAAGTCAAGCACTTCCTCTTCGAGAACCGAACGGTTCGCCAGACCATTGCCAAAAATACGTTCTGGCTTGCCGTGTCCAACTTCGGCGGACGATTCATCCGTGCCGCCGTCATCATCTATGCCGCCCGCGTGCTCGGCCCTGCCGAATGGGGCGTATTTAACTACGTTGTCACCATCGTCGCATTTCTCACGCTCTTCGTAGATTCTGGCTTTAATCAGGTTATGATCCGCGATCGGGCGCAGGCTGCCGATCCGAATGCAAAACACTCCATTACTGCCACGACGCTGTGGCTCAAGGTTGCGTTCATGTGTATAGGTGCTGTGCTCATCCTTGTGCTTGCTCCCCTCCTGCCGACCGCGGATGCTTTCACCGCGGAAAAGGCTGCCGTGCTCTTTCCTATCGTCGTATTCATTATGATCTTCGACAACATCCGGGAGTTCTACCATGCGATCTTCCGCTCAGAGGAACGAATGGAATGGGAAGCAGTAAGCTATGGCATTACGAACGTGTTCATTGTTGTATTTGGATTCCTCCTCCTTTTCACCCATCCTACCGTCCGAGGGTTTGCTTTTGGATATGCGCTTGGCGCAGGTGCGGGCACTTTGATTGCGACTATCCTCGTCCGAAAATACCTCCACAGGATCTGGACTGGTTTTTCCTGGTCGAACGCATGGCGGCTTCTCCGCGCTATTTGGCCATACACCATATCCGGCGCTCTCGGCATGCTCATGATCAATACGGATATCGTCATGCTTGGCTGGTTCCGCTCTTCGCAAGAAGTCGGATGGTATGCCGGACCACAACGCATCATTCAACTTATCTATCTTGTCCCGGCCGTTATGTCCGTAAGCGTCCTTCCGGCTTTCTCGCGCCTCGCGGTCCAGTCCAAGGAGAAAATGACACAGGCGATAGAACAAAGCATCAGCGCCATCTACATGGCTGCGCTCCCCATCGCTGCAGGAGGTATCATCGTTGCGCTCCCGCTCATACAGTTCCTCTTCGGCAGTGAATTCCTCCCGGGCGCCGTGCCGCTGCAAATTCTGCTCCTGACACTCCTGGCGGACTTCTCGGCCGTACTCCTTGGCAATGTCCTTCTCGCCTACGATCACCAAAAGAATCTGGTCGCTTATTCCGCCATCGGCGGATTCATGAACGTCGCCCTGAATCTCTTGCTTATTCCGCATTTCGGCGTCATCGGGTGCGCCACCGCAACGCTCGGCGCGCAGCTCGCAAGCAATGCATATCTGCAATACACCGTCCGGCAAATCCATTCTTTCCACATCGCACCGCACCTTTCGAACGCACTCCTCGCGACGGCAGCCATGATCGCCGGCGCGCTCGTACTCCAGGCTCTCGGGACACATGTGCTTCTCACTGTTGTCGCCGGAGGGCTTATCTACGGCGGGGTTCTTTACCTGCGCCGCGAGCCGTTGCTTCGCGACCTACGGAACATCGTTCTCCGCCCCGCTTCTGCGGCGAATATCACGAAATAAACCGAAAACGTCCATCGTTGAGATACTCCTCCACTGCGTTGTATCGCTCCGGGGTGCCGATATCCAGAATATAGTCGTCGGAGAGGTAGCCGGAAAATCGCTCTCCTTTCATGAGGATGTCGGGCAGGATTTGATGGTCTATCTCGTAGTACCGTTTCGGCGGGATATATCGCATGATGCGCTCATTGAAGATATAGGTGGCAAGAAACGACATTCGCGTGTCCGGCAGATTCCTTGCGTGCGGCTTCAGGTAGAGCTTTTTGAAATTCAGCGCATCGTCTACCTCTACCAGGTCGGAATCCTGCGGATGATCGGTTTCGCCAATGAGCATCATCCCGATATGTCCAGGCCGCTCCGCGAACTCTGCCGCCATTCTGCCGTAATCCAACCGGCTGAACATATCGCCGTAGATCACAAAAAAATCTCCATGGACCATCCCGTCGAAATTCTTTACGCCGCCAGCCGTGCCGCGGATTTCCGGTTCTTCCTTCACATAGGTTATCTTCACGTTCCATTTCGACCCATCGCCGAAATAGTCGGTTATTTTTTCGGGAAGATAGAAGAGATTGATGAACAATTCGTTCACCCCGAATTTTTTGAACTGCTCGATGTGGTGCTCCAAAAGCGGCTTTCCGCCGAGCGGCACCATTACTTTCGGCACGGCATCACCAGTTACGGAACGAAGCCGTGTGCCGAGACCGGCCGAGAGAATGATAGCCTGAGTGATAGGATTCTTGTTGGCTTTTTCGTCCATGCAACGTAGAATATGGGTATTCTATGGCCTCTCTACAAGATATACAACCGGTGGTTCACCTCATGAAGGATGTTGGCGAACAGATACTCCGCTGGCGGTCGGAAGCCGACCTTACGCAATACGACTACAAGAAAGGAAAGGAGGTTGTTTCCGAACTTGATAAACAGGCGGAGCGGCTGATTCGCGCGGAAGTTCGGAAGCTTTTTCCGACCCACAAGCTCTGGGGCGAAGAACTCGGTAAAGACAGCGGCGACCTTGATAAGGAGCGCTTCCTTGTTGTTGACCCGATTGACGGCACAAAAAACTATCTTTCCGGAAATCCCCTCTTTGCTTCCCAGATCGCTTGTTTAGAGAACGGGCGTATCCGCTGGGGCATCATCAATCTTCCGGCGCTCAATGAACTGTATATGGCGATGGATGGCCAGGGCGCGTTGTGCAACGATAAACCTATTCATCCCTCTCGCCAGGACAACCTTGGTCTTGCTCTCCAGTGTTTCGGCATTGGACATGATGCCGAAAATTTCCTTCGATTGCCGCAGCTCATCAAGAATCACCTTGCCGAACCGCGGCACTATGGCTGCGCCGGCGTTCATTTTTCGTTCCTTGCCTGCGGCAGGACCGATATCTACATCGCTGCGGAAGCCGCATTCTACGATGCCGCGGCGGGATACATACTATGCAAAGAAGCGGGGCTGGAATTCGCAACGCTTGAAGGACACGAGTTCCCCTGGAAAACCCGTGGCCTGAATGTGGTCATTGCGAACCCCGCACTGATGAAGGAATACAAGAAGGCGATCGCTTCAGCCTAACGGAGATCTGCAACGACCTCGCTTCCCTTTTCCGTGAATCTCACGGGGAATTCGCCATATCGAGCGAGCGCTTTCCGAACTGCAGTATGGCGCGAACGAGGCGCAAGCACGTACAAGAACCCGCCGCCGCCCGCGCCGCTCACCCGGCCGCCCCACGCGCCCGCGCGAATCGCGGCTGCATGCATGCGCAAAAGCTCCGGCGTTGCGATACCGGCGGACAGATTTCGCTTTATCATCCATTCCTCGGTCAGATATCCAGCGAACCGCTCCACATCGCCACGCATAAGCGCTGCCGCCGCGGGCTCCGCTAAAGCGGCCATCTGTTTCAGATACGGAAAATTTTCCTTGTCTCGTTTTGCTTGCGCGCCGAGGATGGCGGATGCTGAGTGGCCGGCGCCAGTGTGAAACACGAGGATATGTTCCTGTAGCGCCCGCTGGTTCCGCGCCGTGAGACGCACGCGCTTCACGTCCACAAATCCGTTCCGCCGATAGATCGTATGGTTCAACCCTCCGAATGCCGACGCATACTGGTCCTGTTTGCCGATGGGTTCCTTGAGTGCTTCTATCTCAATATGCGCGGCGAGTTCCGCGATCGCGCGCGGCGTCGCCCGTTCTCGGAACAGAATGGCTATCGCATGAATGAGCGCGACGACGAAACTGGAGGATGAACCCAGACCAGAGCCGCCATACGGTACATCCGAGAGCGATACGATCTCCAAACCGTCCGTGACGCCGAAATGCCGCAGAACCGCTTTCGCGCGGGCGTGTTCAAGTTGGTCCCGGTGCGATACCCGTTCGGTCTTTTCATGCAGGAACATGATGCCACGGCCCGGCGCGGGCTTCACGACAACATAGATATATTTGTCTATTGTGGAGTTCAGAATATGCCCCGGCGAGCGGCGGTAGAACGAAGCGATATCCGTTGATCCGCCGAGGAACTCAAGCCGTAATGGTGCGCGAACGACGATCATTTCTCCCGTTCCGCAAGGTGATCAAAATAATCCTTAAAATAGCGGATGATGAGATGGAGAATGACGCCATGCACGCCTTCTACAATGAAGTAATCCCCTTTTTCGGTCGGCACATGGATCTTTGCATCCGCAAGTTCGCGAAGCCTGCCGCCGCTGAATCCCGAGAGTCCGATGATGGGCACGTGGTGCTCTTTCGCAAGCTCCACGGCTTTTACCACGTTCGGCGAGTCGCCGGAGCTGGAGATGGCGATAACAACGTCCGAATCCTGGATATAGTTCTTGAGCGGACCGGCGAATATCATGTCAAAACCGATGTCGTTCGCCCATGCCGTTATCTCGGACTCGGTTGAGGGTAGCCGAACGGCCTGGAATCGCCTCGCGCGTTCGTTCAGGTGTTTCCCAAAGATGGTCTTGTTGAAGTCGGCGACCCAATGCGTCGCCATCGCCAGCGAACCGCCATTCCCGAAAACATAGATGCGTCCGTCGCGTTCATAACACGCCTGAAGAATATTAATGGCCTTCGCGATCTCTTCTGAAGAAACCTTATCCAGAGTATCCTTTGCCCGTCCGACGAAATTTTTAATGTACTCTTCCATGGTCTGTGTTACGCGAATCGCGTTTCGTAGAAGTGATCGCCGTTCCAGAGCACCTCGGCGCCCGACTGCACGAACTTCACCGGTATCTCGCGAGCTTCGGACAGGTTATTCTGCTTCGCGATCGCGGTAAGCGCTTTCATGATCGCCGGATGTCGTTCGGCTGGCGCAAGGAACATCATACACCCGCTTCCGCTCACGCCAAGCACCTTTCCACCCCATGCGCCGTTCTTTATTCCCGCTTTGTAGTATTCGTCAATAAGCGCCCGTGATACGGATGACGCAGAATCCTGTTTCAACGACCAACCGCGATGTAATAATTCACCCATACCTTTCACATCGCCTTTCATCAGCCGGGCTTCAAATTCGGGGACCAGATCCGCCGTTGCTTTGAGCGCTTGCATACGCTGCGTACTATTCGCCTGCTGCCCTTTGAGCGTGCTCGCCGTGTCCTGTGCAAGTCCCATAAAGAACACGAGCATATCCTCTTCAAGCGCGGACCGCACTTTGTAGTCGATGAGCACCGGTTTTGCATCAACAGTCCCGTCGGCGTTGAATTGGAACACATTGAACCCTCCGAATGCAGCGGCATACTGGTCTTGTTTTCCAATGGGCTCTCCCACTAGTTCTATTTCCAGCCGACTTGCCGCTTCCGCAGCATCTTCCTTGCTGATCTTCTTCCCCTGATAGGCATGCAACGCTTTTACGAGCGCAACCGAAAAACTGGACGACGAACCGAGGCCGGTTTTCGCCGGCAACGGCGCGAAGGATGCCACTTCGATATTGCGCTCAATGCCCATATCCAACAGCGCCGCCTTGATGCGCGTGTGCTGAAGTTCGCTCGCATGATTCACGGTCTCCGAAATGGAATATCGAGCCGATACTTTATCCACCAAGGACGTCCGATTCAAGACGATATATACATACTTATCGATGGCCGCGGAGATGACGCGCCCGGGCGAGTGGCGATAAAAATCGGGGAGGTCCGTTCCCCCACCGACAAAACTGATGCGCATAGGCGCGCGAGCAACGATCATGACACCACTAATCTAACGGAAAAACAGCCGCTTGGTCAAGTATCGTGCTTGACCTTGCCGGACAAAAACTTCTTCACCGGCCATAGGAGCGCATGCACACGCTTGCGGATGCCGAACGGAATGACCGCATAACACAGCTGGAGCACATGGATAAAAAAACCATGCCAGAATCCCGGATACTTCCCGCGGTAGCGCCACAGGACCCGGAACGCTTTCATTGTGTGCGGCAGCATGTCTTTCGCCGAACGATTTTTCCCCGTTGAGGTGTAATACGAGAAATATGCCGGGAAATTATAGAGCTTCCCCGCAAGGCCCATTTTGAGGGAAAAATCCCAATCCTCATTGAAGTTCAGCTCGCGGTCAAACCCGCCGACGCGGCGCAAGACATCTGCACGGTAGATGCCGGTCGAGGACGCGATGGGATTCGTGACAAGCGCCGTACGATGAATGGATCCGTCCGTTTCTTCCTTGAAATAGCGGTAGAGCTCTTTGCCGTCCGGGTCAACAACGATCATTCCCCCGCCCGCGCCGACGTAATCCGGATGCTCTTCAAGGAACGCAACTTGTTTCGCAAGCTTGTCGTTGCCGATCCACGCATCGTCCGAATCAACGCGGGCGATGTATTTCCCCCGTGCGGCCTCTACGCCGCGATTGAACGTGTACGGAATGCCGCTATTCTTGTCGTTCTCCAGATACACGATGCGCGGATCTCGTTTCGCATACTCCGCAACGACAGTGCGCGTATCGTCCGTCGAACCGTCGTTCACCACGATAAGCTCGAGTTCGCGAAGTGTTTGACCGAGAACGCTCTCAATGGACTTGCCGACAAATCGCGCCTGATTCCACGTCGGCATGATAACCGATACGACAGGTGTCGCAGAGTTGTTCTTTGGCGCGGTATTCATTCGTCCAGTTCAGAAAGCCGGAGTGCCCGGCGGCGATAGTATATGTTCGCAAGTGTCTTTTGCACGAACCCTGCCGGCAGAATAGCGAACGGCAGCCATACAAACCAGCCCAATAACGCACCGAGTGGATATTCTGCGAACGCCCCCAGGATATGCGGCTTCGCCTCCGCCGTGCGCGCGTTCATGAGATACGCAAGCCCGAGGTTCAGCCGATAGCGCCTCCGGTTTTCGCGCATATGAACGCGGACGCGTTCCGCCGGGGCCATGTTCGTATTCAACCGTTCCAGAACTTCCAGCATCGTCTCTTTCACTTTCGGCTGGCTTTCCAATCCCTGCAGGTTCGCCGTCTTCCGCATGCGGAGCTTTGCCAGGCGCTTCGGCAAAAATTCGAACCGGGCACCGCCGTGCGCAAGACGCAGCCAGAATTCCAGATCCTCGGACCGTTTGAGGTTCTCATCGAACATCCCGAACCGCTCAATGGTCGAACGCCGGAGCACAACCGAGAGCGGCGCGATGAAATTCATGCGCAGGAGATGCGGGAGCACATCGTCGCCGGAATAATATTCATAATTCAGCCGCAAAAGCGTCGATTCGCCGTCCCAGAAGTGGAACAGATTGCAGTACGAAACGTCGCAGGCAGGATGCTCGGTGAGGTACGCGACTTGCTCGGCGACCTTCTCCGGCAGAAATATATCATCCGAATCCAACAGCGCGATGAGCTCGCCGCGGCTTGCTGTGATGCCGGTATTCCGCGCACCCGAAAGTCCTTTGTTCGCCTGATAAATGTACGCGATCTTTTTTGCACGGACATACGGCTCGAGAACTGCTTTGGTGTCATCCGTCGAGCCATCGTCAACGACGATGACCTCGCAGTTCGGATACGTCTGTGCGAGCGCCGAATCCACCGCCTCACACACGTACGATGCGGTGTTCCAGGACGGAATGATAATGGAAACAAGCGGTGGTTTTCCCATGGTCGAGTTATCGGGCGCTCAGATCGTTCAGAATATCTCGGAAGCGCTGTTCATAGGTGTGCTCGCGGATCGTTCGTCCGTAGGCCGCCGCGGCAATGCGCTTCCGCTCATCCGGCTGGTCAAGATACATACGCACCTTGTCCACGAGCTCCGCATTCGTCCGATAGAACACCATTTCGCGGTCCGGTTCGTAATACCGTTCCACGCCTTCGGTATAACCGGAAATCACGCACGCCCGGCACGCGGCAAGTTCAAAAATGCGCGCGTGGATATGCGGCTCGGCGAAATGCCACCACGCCTCCATGTTTCGCATCAGATGAAGGTCAGGCACGATCCGATTCCGGGATTTCATGAAGAAAAGCCGCCCCAAAACCCAAGGATTGAACCGCGACGGCCGGTCGTTTATATTCAGCGTCATTTTACTGCGGCCCACGATATTTATCATTTCCTCCCGAGAAACGCGCCCGGCAGGCCATCCAAGGCCAAATGCTTCCACGCGGATCCCAGCACTCAAGAGTGTTTGTATCACTTTCTCGCGCGGAGGTTTCCATTGTCCGATGAAACTCACGTCAATGTCGGGATCCCTTCCGATCTCCACCGGCCAGTAGGCGTTCGGGTTTGCCGCCCATTGCGACAAGAATACATTCGTTATTCCGGCTCTTCGATACCAATCGACGGCTTGCGGCGCCGTCGTCACCGCAAGCGTGAAATGCGGCGCGTACAATCGCGAATAGTTCCAAAATCGCCAGTAATCATCCGCGAACCAAGCAACGGTTTTCGTACCGGTCTCGTTGCGGATCCGGTCCAGGACCGCCGGGTCGCACTCATCGGTATACATAAACACAAAGAGCGCGTCCGGCCGCTCCCGTCGTGCGATATGGAGCAGTTCTTCATTCCACATCCGCCGGCCCATTGTAAGAATACGGTCAAAGGGATGCTCAACGACCGAAACGTCCGGCATACGCTGCAATGCCCCAAGAAAATTCACCCGCTCGAAGCTTGGTGACCGTTTCGGGTCATAATTTTCCGCTTCAATACCGGCATAGAGAATCTTCATGTCCGGATTTTTGGTTTAGAATCAATAACTACTTGAGCATACCGCGTCCAGCTCAGATGATCTTTGACGTATCGTTGACCGTTTTTGGCAAGCGTCATGCTCAACGAATCGTCCGCCAACAACATCTCGATCTTCTCGGCTATATTGCTTGGACTTTCCGGATCAACGAACAGTGCGTTTTCGCCGTCACGCAAGAACTCCACAACGCTTGTAATCCGAGAAACAATAACGGGTAGTCCCGCAGCCATTGCTTCAAAAACTGTCATGCCCCAGATCTTGATATTGCTGGGGAACACAAAAATACTGCTGTTCTTCATAAGCTGTATGAATTCGCGTTCGCCTGCTCCGTCAAAATAGACCTCAACATACGGTTCCATTCCTATATCTCGCAGAAACCCATTGAACTGACCGCGATAGTTTTCATCGTTCCAATAATCCTTGCAGATGATCCGTGCTCGCGCATCGTATCCTTTCTTTCTTACTATAGCCACCGCAGCAGCCACATCCTCAAAACGGCGCGTGCGGCTCAGCCCTCCGGCGCTCAAGAGCATAATGGGTTTGCCTTTGTCGTTAAGGCTTTTGACCGGTGCGTAAAAACCATCGAAATCCACCGGAATAGCCATCAGAATGACCGGGATATTAAGCTCTTCCGCATCGTGCGCTTTTTCCTTGTCATACGTTACCACGACATCTATCGCCTTTGAATATTTTTTGGCGACATGATGTTCCCACCATGCCCAAATCGTACTGGCCGCATTGAACACAATATTTGTCTTGTGCGAATGGTAAAAAGGGGGGTTATGCATGACCCAGATAATCTTCGCGGACGGATGTTTCTTCTTATAGTGAAGCCCGAGCTTGTACGAGTCGTCGTTCTGACAATGCAGCATGTCGACATCGGCAGGTAGCGCTCGTGCGATTTCTTTCACGATATTGCCGTAGAGGATTGCCTTTCTTATCCGTTTATAAACCGCCGAAAAAAGACTCTTCCCGCCAATCACCGAATCAAGATCCGCCCGCGGATCGATGACTCTAATATCAAGACCGCTGTTCAACTCCGGAAAGCATTGTTTGTCGAACTTCGCAGTGTAAATGATCACATCGTGCCCCAAGGCTTTGTATGCTTTCGCCAACGACAAAGCCATGCGAGGATCGCCGCTTTCGAGCGCAAGCTTGAGATGAACGACTGCTATTTTCATTGTGTAAAAGATATATCAAGAATTCACTCTGCTCGTACGTGCTCTTTGGTTTTCATCAATCCATCGGCGTTATGAGCGTCGTGGCCGAAGACATCCGCGAGCCCGCAGAAAAGTATCCCTTCGTTTTCTTATACGCGGTCCAGAGGCTCCACACAATGGGGTACAGGTGATATTTCTTTGCGAAAGGCACATCCATCAGCTTTCGATATTTTTCCTTCTTCCAGGGAGTTTTGTTCGCATACCGCACGTATTCCGACTGATAAGGAAGCGCTGAAAGAAGATACCATGGCTTCCCTCCGCCCACAAAATGAACAATGAGCGGATCTTTCTCATTCTGTTCATGGGCGAATTCAGCCAATAGATTATATGTTGCGGCAAGTATCGTACGATCGCCCAACAGTACGATATTCAGCGCATCTTGGTCAGCTGCCCAAAGTTCAGGATGCCTGCAAATAAACGCGAACAGTTTCTCTTCTATCTCACGCTCCCTCCAGCGTTCCATGTCGATGAGCAACACACCGGAGTTGAAATACGTAAGTTTTTCCGGTATCTCAAGCAAAGCGATACTCCTACACAGTTTTTCCAAATGCCTTTTTCGGACATCTTGGAGACAATCCGCAACGGCACCCACCGTCTTTCCCGCCAGATCGGCAGTGAAAAGCTCTATGATATCTTTCCTTACTATTACGTCGCAATCCAAATAGACGGCTCTGCGGTAAGTAGATGGAATCATACGTCCGATAGCGATCCGATAGTACGCTTCCAACGGCAAGTGCACGACCGGAATCGATGCGAATAGACGCTTGTCGGGAATGACGTATGTTATGGCGAAGTTGTATCGCTTTTTTAATATCCCCAATCGTTCTTTATTCTTTGCCGATATTCCTCCATCTATTACGAATACATGAATGGGATAGTCGCCCTTCTTGTTCTCAAATAATGAACACAAAGCGACCCCAAGAAGCATGGCGTACGTGTCATCTGACGAAAACACGACTGCTACCGTTTCCGTGGCCATTGTCCCATCATTATACCAGCCATCAGCCCCAAAGAGTTTGGTTTGTCGCACGCATACACCAAGCTAAACATAGCCCCTCAGAAATCGCGGCGGGATGCATATATATACCCATACCCCCTCCTTCTACGCGCATATGGAACCCATGTCGTTTCAGGATCGTCTCTATAAGCGGCAAATTTTTATGGTATTCCATTGCGATATAGCCTATCTTTCGCACCGTTGCTTCTGTTGCATGTTCCAGGATAGCCAGCTCGTCCCCCTCACAATCCATTTTTAAGAAATCGCAACGGCCGATCTGTTCCACAACATAATCAAGCGTTGTTGTTGCCACTCGGCATAATGACATCTTTCCGATACTTGGTATCAAGCTATTTCCTTCATCGCCGCCAGTTCCAAACACAACTCTGCATGTCCTTTTTTATCGGCAACCGCAACATTATAAGCCACAACGGTGCAGCCCCGCGTATTTTTTATAAGTAACCCAAACGATCTGGGTGTCGGGTCATAGGCATATACCTGTGCGCCGCGTTTCGCCGCAAGCACCGAAAATGCACCGATGGATGCCCCAATATCAACCACGATATCGCCAGGATGGAGTTCTCGCCGGAATAGTTCCGTCGTTCCTCGTTCAAATCCCCCGGTTACATCTATCTCCTCGCGGACGTCCATCTGGAACGTGCATCCGTTCACTTCAACAATGGACGGGCGAGCTTTGCCGGCAAGGAGTTCTTGCATCCGCGCGACTATGGGAAATTTTTTCTTCAAGTGCAACCCGCCAAAGATCGTCCGTCCCATGGCGTACAATCCTGCGGCTATGAATTGTATGATGCGGCGCATGCAAGGATTTCTCTACATCTTCCGACAAAAGAACAGTCGCGCCATAACAAATACATTCCACAGTAGCAGTTTTATCTTTTCTCCGAACGACAATTCCCGGGTGTTCACAATGCATCGCGCGACATAATAGAAATAGGGTGAGGCGAATATCTTACGGATTCGATGCACAAATGTGACGGCAAGCCTCGGTAATAATGGACGCGGTTTACGGTCGTCCTCAAGTACTCGTGAACGCCGAAAGAAGTCTGACCTCGATGTGATCCCGAGTGGACCTTTGGCCAAATTCTGAAAAACAAAATAGTTATCGAAGCCCCAGTAGTCTGGCGGTTTGCCATTTGTTACATTCAGCCCAAAAAGATGATCATTAAGAATGGTCTCCCTATTCCATAACCCAAGGATAAGTTGGACCTTCCCATCTTGGGAATAAAACAACGTATATGCCTTGAGTCTCTCGTATGCGCTATCACTCAATGGGAGATATTTTGCAGGATCTGGACGCCGAAGTATATTGCCATCCTTATCGATATCAATCATATTTGCAAAAACCATCACGAGTCCTGGATTCATGTAATGAACTCCCAGGCATTCCTCAAGAAATCGCGTATCCCGAAGATCGTCATCGGCAGACCAAACAAAATATTTTCCCCGTGCTTGATACAATACAAACTTTTGGTTGCGCAATATTCCGAGATTTCCCTTCTGTTTAAAATATCTAATTCTTTTGTCTTTTCTTGCGTATTCCCGACAAATATAATCGGTTCTCTCATCGGGTGAGGCGTCGTTTGAAATAATCAGTTCGAAATTTCGATATGTTTGAGCGAGCCACGAATCGATCACACCGGAAAGATATTCGGGACGATTGTATGTTATAAGTCCAATACTCACTAGCAAATTATCTCTATCTTTTTCGTTCATATCCTATCTTGATTTAAAGCATCATAATGAAACACGCCTTTTCGGAGACTGTCAATCGCAACGACAACGAGTATCGATGGTGCACTTGCCAAGAATTGTGACAGGTATCAAGATAATCGGGACCGGACAATAAAATTGGATCCACACTGAAAGCATGATCAAAGGAGTTATTCTCGCGGGCGGCCAAGGCACTCGGCTAAGGCCGTTCACGCATCTTATCAATAAGCATCTTTTGCCCGTTTACGACAAACCGCTGATCTATTATCCCCTGTTGATTATGCGGGGCGCGGGCATAACCGATATTCTCCTCACATCCGACAAAGCGGCTTTGCCGAGCTTTCGCACATTACTGAACGACGGATCTGAGCTCGGACTCCGGATCACCTACGCCGCGCAGGATAACCCGAAGGGTATCGCGGATGCTCTTGGTCTTGCGGAACGATTCGCCGAAAATTCCAAGATCGCCGTCATGCTCGGAGACAATATCTTCACCGACCACGAACAGATCGCAAAATGTGTTACGGAATTCGGGCAAGGCTCCGGAGCGCGGCTCTTTTTGAAAGAAGTTCCAGACCCTGAACGATTCGGTGTTGCCCAGGTCAGCGGGTCGAAGATCGTTTCTATTGTCGAGAAACCCGAGGATCCCCGCTCAAATCTTGCGGTCACGGGATTGTATCTCTACGACCCTGATGTTTTTGCGGTCATCAAATCGCTCAAACCGTCGAAGCGCGGCGAACTTGAGATCACTGATGTCAATAATTATTACATCGACAAAGGCCTTGCCAAGCATGAGATCGTCCGCGGTGAGTGGATTGATGCGGGAACGTTCGATTCGCTCGCCCACGCATCGAATCTGATGTTCACCATGTCCGCCGAGAGGGAAAAGAGGAGGAAAATAGGGGGGCGTGGCTTCAGAAAACTGACCGCATCATCCTTTCGGGCAGGTTCGCAGCTCCTTCGGGGGAGCGCCCTTTCTCGCTTGCCGCTCGTACGATCGATAAAGAAGGGATTGCTACAATATCTTAAACGTCGCGTTCCTCCCTTTACCATCGTTGATGGACACATTCTTTTCCTTGACGAGCGGGATCGTCTTGAACTTTCTACGAGAGGCTCGTTCGAATCTTACAAGGCAACCATGATGAAGAAACTGGTCCACCCGGGAGACACGGTATTGGACATCGGTGCGCATATCGGATACCACGCGCTTGCCCTGGCGCGTCTTGTTGGCGACAACGGCAAAGTTATTGCGCTTGAGCCTGATCCGGTGAATTTTTCGCTGCTCGAAAAGAATATCCGGGTGAATCAATATTCGAACGTCACAGCGTTCAGAACCAAGATCTCCGGACGAACCAGCGATGCCGCGAATGGTTCGGATGGCGGATCGATATCGACAGGTGCGATCACTGTGGATGACTTCGTGCACGATCGTTTGAATGACACAGTTGACCTCATACAGTTCGACGTCGACGGCCGGGAATGCTTTGCGCCACAAGGCATGCCATCCACGCTGAAGAAAGATGCTTTGATACTCTTGGCGGAGCATGATCCTGCGGAGGTAAGGATTATGGGCTACGATCCCGAACGAGACTTCGCATTCTTGCGATCCAACGGATTCGAGATTTACAGCTTGCATGATCGCTCGAACGGGATAGCGAAGGTCACCGATGTGCGCCAGATGGCCGGCAAAAACCTGATCTGCATAAAAGGAAGGCGGAAAACATTACTCGAGCGGTAAAGCGCTATAAACGTACCGTTTGAACGGACACGGAACGGCGAACGGCTTGCGGCTCCTTATTGAAGACGGATGTCGAGCTGTGGTATGGTCTAATCGCGGAAATTCAATACGATGCACTACAGCATGACCAGAACGCGACAAAGAACCAAGAAAATATATGAGCTGAGCGCTGCGAAAGCGTCTATTTGCATCAAAAAGAAACGGGTTTCCGTGGGAGTCGTTGGATTCGGTTATATCGGGAGCGTTATCGGTACCGTGCTTGCTTCGCGGGGCTTTCGCACGATCGGAGTGGACACGAACAAGGAGCTGGTGGCGAGCATCAACAGCGGGAATCCCATCATTCACGAACCCGGCCTTCAGGCACTCATCAGAGCATCCCGGAATTCCGGAATGCTAACGGCTACTACAGATTACGGCGTACTGAAGGATGTTGACATCATTATTGTCACGGTTGGGACACCGCTCGGAAAACGGTACGCAGCCGATCTATCGCATATCACCGCAGCCGCAAAATCCGTGGCCTCACAACTGCGTCGGGGACATCTTATTATCATGAAAAGCACCATGTTGCCCGGAACGACCGAGGGGCTGGCGAGGGATATCCTTGAGCGATCGGGGCTGCGAGCGGGAAGGGACTTCGGTCTTGCGGCGAGCCCTGAACGATTGTCTGAGGGCACAGCGATCGCCGAATTCACTTCCCTGCCCATTGTTGTAGGCGGCTATGACCAAAAGAGCTCGGTGCTCGTCGCCCGGTTTTGGGAGCTTGCGCTTGGCGTACGAACGATCATCGTAGCTGACCCGAAAGCAGCGGAGATGAGCAAGCTTGCGGACAACGTCTGGATCGACCTGAATATCTCGCTCGCCAACGAACTCGCGAAGCTCTGCGATGCGCTTAATATCGACACATTGGATGTCATACGAGCCGCCAACACGCTTCCAAAAACAGGCTCGCATATCAGTATGCCCGGAGCTCATGTCAATATCCTTATGCCAAGCATGGGGGTCGGCGGATACTGTCTGACAAAAGATCCGTGGTTCGTGCGACACCTTGGTCTGCGGCACGGATTGAACCTGCGCATTCCCGCTACCTCGCGACGCATTAACGACGGGATGCCCGCCTACATGTTCTCCGTGATCGAACGATCGCTCGAATCGCAAGGAAAAAAGCTGAAAACATCGAACGTTGCCGTGCTGGGACTTGCGTTCAAGAGCAATACCGGCGATTGCAGGTTCACGCCGACCAAACGCGCCATCGAATTGTTGGAAAAGAGCGGTTGCGCACTATCGATATACGATCCGCTCGTGAGCACTGCGGATGCAAAGACCGTCACTAACATTCCTCTGTCCCGTTCGCTTGAGGCAGCGGTTCGAGGCGCGGATTGTATTGCGTTTTTCACGGGGCATCATGTGTTCAAGACGTTCTCCCTGAAAAAACTGAGAAATCTCGCGAACAAGACCTGCTCGATCGTTGACGGAAGGAATATGTTCCAGAAAGATGATATTCAGAAGATCAAAAAAGTCGGATTCCTCTATCGGGGCATTGGCAGAACATGAAAAGAGACCGCGTAAAAAAATATCTCGTCACGGGCGGCAGCGGGTTCATTGGCAGCCGCTTCGTCAAGCGGCTGCTTGAAGAGGGGCATCAAGTTATCGTATACGACAACTTGAGCAGCGGGCAGGCGAAGAACCTGCAGGCATATAAGAACAATTCGCGTTTTCGCTTTGTGCGCGGTGATGTAACCGACAAAGCGTCGTTAAAGAAGGTAATGACGAAGGATGTGGATACCGTATTTCATCTTTCAGCCGTCGTCGGCATCAAGAACTACATCGCCGACCCCCTGAAGGTCGTCGATGTGAACGTCCTCGGCACTAGGAACGTTCTGGAATTCGCCGCGCAGAACGGTACAAAAGTACTCTTCACGAGCACGAGCGAAGTGTTCGGAAAGAATCCGAAGGTCCCGTGGGCGGAAGACGACGATCGAGTCGTCGGCAGCACCGCCATTGACCGCTGGAGTTACAGCACGAGTAAGGCGATGTGCGAACACATGATCTTCGCCATGCACAAGGCAAAGGGCTTGCGCGCGGTCATCGTCCGATTTTTCAATATCTATGGTCCGGGTCAGCCGCCATACTTCGTGGTTTCACAAAGCGTACAGAAAGTCCTGCAAGGAAAGCAACCATTGCTTTACGACTCCGGAAAACAAACACGCTGCTTCACGTTTGTGGATGATGCCATTGAGGGTACGCTCCGCGCGGCGCGAAGCGAAAAAGCAGTTGGCCAAGCGTTCAATATTGGACGGAGCAAGGAATCTACCATGCAAGAAGTTGTGGAGCTTATCATTGAGCTCGCCGGTAAGAAAGGCGAACTGCGATGGAAAAGACTAGATACATCCGCGCATTACGGCAAGGCATATGAAGATATTCCCCGGCGTATCCCGGACGTACGGAAAGCCAAGCGCATCCTGAATTGGGAAGCGAAAACAAGTTTGCGAGAGGGACTTAAAAAGACCATCGACTGGTCGCGGAAGAACGCGTGGTGGATGAAGCTTAAGAACTGAGTGCGAATCCCAGAGATTCAATAACGTACTGCTGTTCTTCTGGTGCAATGGTCTCGTGCATTGGGAGCGACAGAATGGAATGGGCGGTTACCGTTGCAACAGGACACGCATCCCGGGGCAGGTCTTTCGGATAGAACGGCTGGTCCATAACGAGCATCGGATAGTAAATTCCGGTGTCTATCTCCCTTTTCGCCAGTCGTTCGCGAACGCGGTCACGATCTCCTTGCAACAGCTTTATCGTGTATAAATGGTAGACGTGCGTGGCATCCGCATGACGATGCATGTATTGGACTGGAAGTTTTGCTTCATCAATAAGCTTATCGTAGCGTCCTGCGGCGGTCTGGCGAATCTTGCTTGCACCATCAAGATTCGGGAGTTTGAGCGACAGTACGATCGCCTGAACGGGATCCAGCCGCATGTTATAGCCGAGACGCTCGTGGTCGTTCTTTGATGCCTGGCCAAGATTGCGGAGCATGCGAACTTCTTCGGCGACTCGGGCATCCGATGTCGTCACGGCTCCGGCATCACCAAAGGCGCCGAGATTCTTCGTCGGGTAAAAACTCCATGCGGCCGCGTCGCCCCACGACCCGACTTTCTTACCTTCCCACGCGGCGCCATGCGCCTGCGCACAATCTTCAATAACAACGAGTTTGTGTTTCTTTGCGATGGCCATAATGGCGGTCATATCGGACGCTTGGCCGTACAGATGCACCGGCATGATAGCGCGGGTTTTCGGCGTGATGAGGGTTTCGATTTTTGCGGCATCGATCAGAAACGTCTTCGGGTCAATATCCGCAAAGCGCGGCGTAGCTCCAGCGCGAAGAATAGAGGTGACGCTCGCGTTGTAGGCATTCCCCTGCGTGACGACTTCGTCGCCCGGCCCGATATCGAACGCTTTGAGCGCAAGCCATAAGGCATCGCTGCCATTTGAAACACCGACGGCGTGTTCCGTACCGATGAACTTCGCCCATGCTTCCTCGAATTCTTTTACCTCGTCGGTGAGAATAAAATTCGCTTTGTCGAGAAATAGTCCCAGACGTTCAAGAAACTCCTTCCTGATACGCTGCGTCGGGCCCGTAAGATCGGTGAATCGTACTTTCATATAATGAAGCGTGGCGCTATCGGTGCACAGTGCGGCTGCGTAGAATTTCTTTGATTGCCTGGACGTAGTGTTCAATCTGTTCGTTGGTTAATTCAAAGGATGCGGGAAGTGTGATACCACGTGAAGAAATGGCATAGGCAACCGGATTTAACTTCCGACTCCCAGTCTTGTAGTGCGCATAGGCCGGAAGAGTAGAGAGTGGATAGAAAAACGGTCGTGATGGTAGCCCCCTTTTCTTCAGTTCTTCCATCACTTCTTGTTTTGTAATGTGGTATGACGTACCTATAACAAGAGAAATCGCAAATGGCCCATTTCGGACGATTCGAGATTCTTCATTGAACTGAAGATCGGGCATATCAGCAAAATATTTTTTGTATGTAAAGAATATTTCCCGTTTACGCGCGATTAGCTCTTCCAGTCGCTCGAACTGCGCATGGCCGATTGCCGCCTGGATGTTGAACGGCGTGTATTTCGGCGTCGCCTCGACAGTCCAATACGGGATCGTTGCATGACGCCCGTGGTCACGCAAAAACATCGCACGCTCGTACATTAGTTTATCATCGAGCAACAGCATGCCGCCCTCGCCCGTGGTGAGCGTCTTCGTGCGATGGAAGCTGAAAACTGATGCCGCACCGAAACTGCCAGCGCGCTTCCCACGATACATTGAACCCAGCGCTTCAGCTGCGTCTTCAATCAAAAATAGATTATGCTTCTTTGCAATTGCCTCGAGTGCATTCATGTTCGGCATATTGCCATAGAGATCCACGGCAATGATTGCTTTTGTGTGAGAGCTGATTCGTTGCTCGACGCTTTTCGGATCGAGACACCAGTTCTTTTTCTCAATATCGCAGAAAACCGGCGCGGCCCGGACATAGGTTATCGGCGCAACGCTCCCCGTCCACGTACATTCGGGAGCAATAACCTCGTCGCCATCTTTTACCCCTAGAGAAAGAAGTAGGAGATGGATCGCCGATGTGCAGTTTTGCGTCATTATGCCGTACTTCCGGCCATGGTATGCAGCAAACTCGGACTGGAATTTTTCGACGTACTCGTAACTCCTCCAACCGGTCCGCATAGCTTCTGTGACTGCTGCGATCTCATGCTCCGTTATCCATGGATCAGCCATCCGAATCTCATTAATGAAAGTGCGCGCTTTCTTCATGGCTACTTTTATACCGATATAGTATCGATCGATTTCAAGTGGCGTGCGGGCACGCCGGCGACCACCGTGCGGGCTGGGACATTTTTAGTCACGACCGCGCCAGCGCCCACAATCGCGTCAGCGCCAACTCGCAACCGAGGAAGTACGATGGCCCCAGAGGCAATCCAGCCTCCCGTCTCAATATGCACCGAGCCTGCAAGCACCGCACCCGGAGCTATTTCCACGCCATCCTCAAGAATACATTCATGATCAACGCTTGCGCCCGTATTAATGATGCACTCTCGCCCTAACACAACTTCCGGTTGGATAATCGCTCCGGCAAGGATTTGGGCGCCATCCCCAATCTTCGCATTGTCCGCAATGATAGCGCTTGAATGAATAACGTTAATTGACGTCAATCCTTCCTTAACGAGCAGATCGTGTAGACGTAGACGCGCCCGGCCATGTGGGTTTCCAATCGCGATGCAAAACCCAATCGCATGACGATTCCTTTCTTGCGTGATCCACTTTTGAAATCCTCGAAGTCCGTGATATATTGGAACGTCGGAAAAAGGCGAGGTGAGACCTGGAGTGTCATCAACAATAGCGACAACCCTCGATCTCTGCTGTTCAATAATCGGCCGTACCACCTTTGCCTGTCCCGTCCCTCCCCATAGCACAATTCTCGGGAGCATGATATTCGTTTTCTGCCACGAGTGTTTCATGTGAACAATAATATTTATTCGCTTATTTCCCGAGTGGCTACCTGGACAATTAATCAATAAGACCGCGAGGAAAAGTGGTGGGCATGCTCACATCGATGGGCGACGGTTGTGGAAATACCCGTCGTCCGCTTTGTTTATTATTTATACAATAGCCTCGCACACATCCCCGTTGTTAATACCCAGCTGCGCCGCAGTTTTGTCATCGAAGTGTACGCGTGGATTAAAAGCGTGTGGCTCTACTTTCACTTTAGCTTTTAGCTTATGTCCATTTATTTCTATAGTGACATACTGGGGTATGTGAATATGAGGCTCCTGCTCTACCTCGTAGAGTTCTCTCTGCCGAGGTGGCATCACGATAGCGTAACTTATTCCATCCTTCTCTATTCTTTCGTGAGCTACCCAATGAGGAGGCACGGACAAATCCCTCTTTTTCGTAACTTTCTTAGCGAAACTGGGACCAGGATGGTAATGCGGCCTGGACACCTCGCATATCACTTTCATGTCCCCCATAGTATCGGAGAAGAACTGGAAATGCAACGATGATAGCATCACGACACCTTATACAAATAATGGTTGGTTGGATGCAATTGGAAACCTTCTGATTTATACAGTTCGTTTGCCGCTATCCGTGCGGGATTCGTTGTAAGCTCGACCATGTCCATCTTGTTCTCTTTCGCCCACACGAGCAAATCTTTTAAAATTTCCCTACCAAGACCCCTCCCACGATAGGCACTGTCAATAATCATGTCTTCAACAACAGCTTGCCTCCGCACCATAGTCTGCCGAGGGAATATCCACCCGAGACCAATTAATATATCGCC
>JBEEJO010000003.1:0-39671 GCA_041169145.1 Candidatus Parcubacteria bacterium
TGATGTGCGCTATGCGGGTACGCCGGTCACGTGTTCGGTGGACGAAGTGGAGTATATGGATGTTGCGCCGAACCAGTTCGTTTCCATCGCAACTTCGCTCATTCCGTTCCTTCAGCACGATGACGCGAACCGGGCTTTGATGGGTTCAAACATGCAGCGCCAAGCGGTCGCTTTGGTGCGTCCGAAGGCCCCGTATGTCGGTACCGGCGTTGAGGAGAAAGCCGCCGCCGATTCGGGCTATTTGCTCCGCGCGGAAGCCGACGGAAAAGTAGTGGAAGCGGACGCGAACCACATCACGGTGAAATACAGTTCCCGCATGCGGGAATACCGCCTGGAGACCTTCAAGCGTTCGAACCAGTTCACCTGCATTTCCCAGAGACCAGCCGTGCTTCCGGGACAGGCCGTGAAAAAGGGTGATATTCTCGCGGATGGGCCGTCGACGGAGAATGGCGTGCTTGCGCTCGGCCAGAATCTTCTCGTCGCCTTTATGTCATGGCAGGGTGCGAACTTTGAGGACGCTATCGTGCTTTCGGAGCGGGTGGCGCGCGACGATCTTTTCACGTCGGTGCACGTGGAAGAATTCTATTGCGATGTGCGCGACACGAAACTTGGTCCCGAAGTGACGACGCCGGACATTCCGAACGTCGCCGAGGAAAAATTGCGGAACCTTGACGAAGAGGGTGTGGTTCGCATCGGTGCGGAGGTCCATGCCGGTGATATTCTTGTCGGCAAGATCTCTCCGAAGGGCGAATCCGAGCTCACCGCGGAAGAGCGTTTGCTCCGTGCTATCTTCGGCGAAAAAGCGCGCGATGTGAAAGATACGTCGCTGAATCTCCCGCACGGGAAACGCGGCCGGATCGTCGGTGTGAAAGTATTCTCGCGTGAACAGGGCGACAAATTGGACGCCGGCGTCATCAAGCGCATCCAGGTTGAGGTCGCGGATGTGCGGAAGGTGCAGTCGGGCGACAAGCTCGCCGGCCGGCACGGGAACAAGGGGGTCATTTCGCAGGTCAGGCCGGTGGAGGATATGCCGCACCTGATGGACGGCACGCCGGTTGATATCGTCCTGAATCCGTTGGGCGTTGCTTCCCGTATGAACCTCGGGCAGATCTTCGAGACGCATCTCGGATGGGCCGCGAAGACCCTGGGATATCGGGCCGTGACGCCGGGGCTGGATTCGGCGAGCGAGACGGATATCCAGAACGAGCTTGAACGCGCCGGGTTGCCGAAGGACGGCAAGGTGACGCTTGTTGACGGACGAACCGGAGAATATTTCGACCGGCCGGTGACCGTCGGACAGATCTATATGATGAAGCTGAACCACCTGGTCGAGGATAAGGTGCACATGCGTTCCATCGGTCCGTACTCGCTTATCACGCAGCAACCCTTGGGCGGCAAAGCGCAGTTCGGCGGCCAGCGGTTCGGAGAAATGGAGGTGTGGGCGCTCGAGGGATATGGCGCGGCATACACGCTCCAGGAAATGCTCACCATCAAATCGGACGACGTGCTGGGGAGGTCCGCGGCGTACGAGTCCATCATTCGCGGCGAGCCCATCAAAGGACCGAACATTCCGGCATCGTTCAATGTGCTGATGAACGAACTTAAGGCGCTCTCGCTGAACATTGAGCCGGTATACGCAAGCCCGACCATTCATAAGGAAGAATTCGATGCATTGAAGATCGGCGTTGCATCGCCGGAAGATATCATCAAGTGGTCGCATGGCGAGGTCTTGAAACCCGAGACCATCAATTACCGAACCCAGCGGCCGGAGAAGGACGGGTTGTTCTCCGCGCGCATTTTCGGGCCGGTCAAGGATTACGAATGCGACTGCGGCAAATACCGGCGCGTGCGGTACAAAGGCGTTGTGTGCGATAAGTGCGGCGTTGAAGTGACGCGCGCGGTCGTGCGGCGCGAGCGGATGGGACACATCCAGCTTGCGGCGCCCGTTGCGCATATCTGGTTCTTCAAGAGCGTTCCATCCCGGTTATCGCTTCTCTTGGGCGTTTCTTCGCAGAAATTGGAACGGGTCATCTATTACGTTGACTACATGGTGACCGAGGTGAACGAGAAGGGCAGGGAAGAGGCACTCGCCGAACTCGATCGCGAATTGAAAACGAAACTCAAGATCGTAGGAGATAAAGACAAGGCGGTGAAGCGCGAACTCGGCGCGGAAGCGACATCGGTGCGCGATTTCCTTACCGAACTCCGTCCCGGCCACGTGCTTTCGGAGAACGAATATATCAGTTTGTCCCGCCGGTTCGGCAGCGTGTTCAAAGCGGGCACGGGCGCAGAGGCCCTCCGCGAGATCCTGGAGAATATGGACCTGCGCAAGGAAGTGCACCGCGTGGAGAAAGAACTTGAACAGGCAAAGGACCCGGTGAACGAATCGAAATTGCTCCGCCGGCTCAAGATGCTTCGTTCCATGATCCGGAACGGTGCGCGTCCCGAGTGGCTCGTGCTTACCGTGCTCCCCGTGCTTCCGCCTGATCTGCGGCCGATGGTCGCGCTCGACGGCGGACGGTTCGCGACGAGCGACTTGAACGACCTATATCGCCGCGTCATCAATCGCAATAACCGCCTGAAGAAACTTTTGGAGATCCGGGCGCCCGAGGTCATCGTGAAGAACGAGAAGCGCATGCTGCAAGAAGCAGTCGATGCGCTGATAGACAATTCCGCCCGCTTCGGCGCCCAGCAGATGTCGGCGCAGCGGCGTCCGCTTCGCTCGCTCGCAGACATGCTCAAAGGGAAGCAGGGGCGATTCCGGCAGAACCTGCTCGGCAAGCGCGTGGATTATTCGGGCCGGTCGGTCATCGTGGTCGGCCCGCGGCTCGGCATTGACGAGTGCGGTTTGCCGAAGCGCATGGCGCTTGAACTATTCCGGCCGTTCGTGATCGGCGAGATGATCCGCCGGGGGCTTGCGCATAACATCAAGATGGCGAACAGACAGATAGAACAGGGCGGTGACGACGTGTGGGCGATCTTGGAAGATGTCATCCGCGACAAGCGGGTGCTCCTGAACCGCGCACCGACTTTGCACCGGCTTTCCATCCAATCGTTCACGCCGGTCCTCATCGAAGGTCTTGCGATACAGATCCCGCCCTTGGTGTGCGCTGCGTTCAACGCCGACTTCGACGGCGACCAGATGGCCGTACACGTGCCGCTGTCGGACGAGGCTCAGCGCGAAGCGCGCGAGCTCATGGCCGCAGGAAGGAACCTCCTAAAGCCGGCGACGGGCGATCTCGTCACTGCGCCGTCCCAAGATTTCGTGCTCGGCATCTATTATCTGACACAGAGCTATCCCGATGCGAAGGGCACGGGCAAAGCGTTCGCGTCATACGAAGAAGCACTCATCGCTTATGATTATGGCGTGATAACGTTGCATGCTGCGATCCGTATCGGCGGTTTGCACACGACCCTCGGAAGAATGATCTTCAATGAGGCACTTGAAGGTACGCTGGAATACATAGATGAGGGCATGAACAAGAAGCGGCTCTCGCGGCTTATTGAGCGTATCGTTGAGAAACAGACCCCGGATGTCGCGGCGGCGGTCATTAACCGCTTGAAACTTCTCGGATTCGAAATGGCAACGAAATCGGGCATCACGTGGGCCATTGCCGACCTTATCATTCCGGACAAGAAAGCCGGACTGATGACCATTGCCGAGCAGGGCGTTGCCTCCATCCACGACCAGTATCGGCAGGGATTCTTGACGGACGCCGAACGGCGGACGCGGGTCATCGCGGTTTGGGAGAAGGTGAAGGTGGATATTTCCAAGCTCGTTTCGGTCACGCTTCCGTTGCAGAATTCGCTCTATCAGATCATCGATTCGGGTTCTCGCGGTTCGTGGGCGCAGCCGATCCAGATGATGGGCATGAAAGGTCTCGTGGCGAATCCGCGCGGCGAGACGATCGAGTTGCCCATCAAGTCGTCGTTCAAAGAAGGCCTTTCGGTCTTGGAGTACTTCATCTCCACGCACGGCGCCCGGAAAGGCACGACCGACACCGCGCTTAAGACCGCTCAGGCGGGATACCTCACGCGGCGTCTCGTGGATGTATCGCAGGACCTGACCATTAAGGAGCACGATTGCCGCACGAAAGAAGGCATTGATATCGTGCGTTCCGACAATAAGGAGGTCGGCCAGAGCTTTGCGAGCCGTCTTTTCTCGCGCACCGCACTCGCGGATATTCGTGTTGACCGGAAGATCGTGGTGCATGCCGGAGAGGTGATCGATAAGAGCGCGGCGGAGGTCATCGACCAGTCCAAACTGGAATCGGTCGCCGTACGTTCGCCCATTACTTGCAAGACGCTCTACGGGGTGTGCGTGACCTGCTACGGATTCGACCTTGGCGTGAATGCCTCGGTGTCGCTTGGCACCGCTGTCGGCGTGCTCGCGGCGCAATCCATCGGGGAGCCGGGGACGCAGCTCACGATGCGTACGTTCCACACCGGCGGCGTTGCGGGTCTTGATATCACGCACGGTCTGCCGCGCGTGGAAGAGCTCTTCGAACTGCGACCGCCGAAAGGCAAGGCTATCCTTGCGCCGGCGGACGGTAATGTCGTGAATATCGAAGAGCGCGGCAATTCAAAGGCCATCATGCTCAAGCTTTTGTCCGACCGAGTCGGGAAAGCGAAGGGGCGGGGAGGCAAGAAGAAGTCCGCGAGAGAGGTCGAATACCTCGTGCCGCGATCCGCGCTGCTCTATGTAAAGATCGGCGATGCCGTGAAGATGGGCGATCAGCTTTCCGAGGGACATGTCGACCTCCGCGAATTCTTCGAGGTCAAGGGGCCGTTGGAACTCGGGCGCCACATCGTGAACGAAGTCCAGCGCATCTATATGGCTGAGGGCGCGTCGATCAACAATAAGCATATTGAGGTCATCGTGCGCCAGATGTTCTCGCGCGTGAAAGTGAAGGATGCGGGCGATGCGCCGGATCTTGTCATGGGAGAGATCATCGAGAAGTCAAAATTCTTGGAGTTGAATCGCGAACTGCGGCGACAAGGGAAACAGCTTGCGAAAGGCCAGCAGCTTTTGCTCGGCATCACGCGAGTCGCCCTATCAACGGAGTCGTTCCTGTCCGCAGCGTCATTCCAAGATACGGCGCGCGTGCTGGTGAAATCCGCCATTGAAGGACGCGTGGATCCACTCCGCGGGCTTAAGGAAAATGTCATTATCGGGCGTCTCATCACTCGGAGCGGCAAGAACATCGTCCAGGGCGAAGGCGGCGATGAAGATGATACGAAAGCACTTGAAGCGCCGACCTCTGCCGCATCGGCCGGTGATGCGGATGTCCCGGTAGAAATCGATGAACCAGAAAGCACTGAATAACGGTCCTATCACGCACGGGCGCGGGGTTGACGCCGCACCGTTCGTACGTTAGGGTATGAACGCTTCCATGGAACACGAACCACGAATATATGAGATCGGCTTTTTGGCCGTAGACGAGGAAGGCGCGCGAGCTGTGCTTGAGGCGTTGAAACGGCGCGGCGCGGAGATCGTGCTTGAAGGGCCGGTGGAGAGGATCACCCTCGCCTATCCGATCAAGCACCAGCCTTCCGCCTATTTCGGTTACATGCATTTCCGCGTGGCCCCGGACGCCATCCGGGCCATTCAGGACGATACGCAAGGACATGCGTCGGTCTTGAGAGTGCTCATCGTAACGCCGCCGCTCTTGAAGCCCAAGCCGCGTTGGGAGGGTTCGAAGATCCACCCGCGGACATCGGCAGGAGCGGCACCCCAGACGCAAGAGGCGCCGAAAGGACCGTTGCCGCTCTCCAATGAGGCGCTCGAAAAACAGATAGAAGAGATATTGAAATAACCCCATGGACCTCAATAAGACATTCATCATCGGACGGATGACCGCCGATCCCCAGCTCAGGACGACGCCGTCCGGTCAACCGGTCACGACGTTCGGCGTCGCGACGAACCGCCGTTGGCGCGACAAAGCCGGCGCTCAGCAGGAAGATACCGAGTTCCATACCGTTGTTGCGTGGGGGAGGCAGGCCGAGATCGCGACGCAGTACTTGAAGAAGGGAGCAATGGTGCTCATCGAGGGACGTTTGCGCACGCGTTCGTGGACCGACAAGAACAACGCATCCCACAAGACGACCGAGATCATTTGCGAGCGGCTTCAGCTCGGGCCCCGCCCCGGAGGCGCCGCTGCGCCGGCTATCGATCAGACCGCGCGTCCCGGAAGATCTTCCGATGCCGAGGCGCCGACCGCCGCGCCCATTGAAGAGATACCGACCGTCGATATTGAGGATGATATTAAAATGGAAGATCTGCCATTCTAACCATGATCCAGTGCTTTTTCTGTTCGCAAAATCTGAAGCAGATAGACTATAAGGAAACCGGCCTTCTGCGGCGATTCGTTTCGTCCCAGATGAAGATCATCGATCCGAAGCATACGGGCGTCTGTGCGAGCCACCAGCGGCTGCTTGCGGAAGCGATAAAACGGGCCCGTTATCTTGCGCTCTTACCGTTCGTTCGGCGGTAGGCGCGTACGAGGGTTTTCTTTGTTTGTGGATCATGCGGCCCGGTGGTATTCCGGGCTGCGTTCGCATATGATAGGGATGTTCCACCATGCCTGCTTTTGACGAATCGCTATTCCATTGGATATACGGCCTGAGCCACCTGAGCGTCCTTGCGGACAATATCGCCGTACTGATCGCGCGCGATATGCCGTATCTGCTCGTTATCGGTTTCTTCGTGCTGCTCACGGATGTTCGCGGTGCTCGCCGGCGTACCTTTATGTTCGCGCAGGCGGCCATCATCACGCTCGTCAGCCGCGGTATTGTCGTGGAGACTATCCGGTTCTTCTACGACCGGCCGCGTCCCTTTTCGGTATTCGGATTCGACCCACTTATGCCGCAAAGCCCATTGGAGCCTTCGTTTCCGTCCGGGCACGCCGCGTTCTTTTTTGGCCTCGCGTTCGCCGTGTGGCAGATGAACCGGACGTGGGGGATATGGTATCTCGTCGCGGCATTCCTCAACGGTTTCGCGCGGATCTTTGTGGGCGTTCACTGGCCGCTTGATGTGGCCATCGGCGCGGCTATCGGCGCGCTTTCCGCATTCATCGTGATACGATTTGCGAGCGAGCATTATCCCCATCCGCCAGAGGTGATCGTTGGGGGACAAGTGCTGGAAATCCCCGATACATCAGGCGAAAACGAGACATTGACTTAACTATTAATCTGTTATATAATTATAAACGTCGGAAATCAAACAAGCCTTTGCTACAATAGTCGAAATGAGTTTTAAAGAACCCAAACTTACGGGAGATTCTACATCAGAAATTCCGGATCGATACGGAAACGCTCAGGATAAGATGTTTAAAGTCCCGAGCGGCGCAGAGACGATCGGAACGAGACAATCTTCCGAAGAGCTCGCGCAGAAACTTGAACAGGATTGGCATGCATTGAGCGACGCTGAGCGGAGCGCGCGCATGGCCGAGGTCAGTCGCCGGAAGCAGGAAGAGCTCGGGACGAAATTGGAGCGGGGAACGAATCCATATAATCCGGCGGAGCGGACGTTCGCGGCGCCGAACGCCGAATCGATCGGCCTTGAGCCGCCCGAGCCGGGGACGCCTGCATTTGCCGCATTAAAAGGGAAAGCTCGAGAGGACGCTTTTCACTATCACGAAGAGAAAGCGGTGAAATTGGCCCAGAGGGGCGGTCCGGTGCGTAATCCGAATGCTGCGGATCACAGTAGGATCGATGCGTTGTACGAACAAGAAAACAAACCGTAATTCCAAGGTCGGGACATCAACACACTTTACTATCATGGCATTTAGACCAGAAGGAGAACCGGTGCCGAAAACACCAGAAGAAGTCGCGGCCGAAGCGAGAGAGAAGTTGTTGAAGGGTGATCCAGAGCGGGTCGCACGTCAGCGCGAGGCGATGTATAAGGGAAAGGCGCTTCGAAGCGAAGGAGTGCCGGAAAGCGGACCGGTTGACTATAAAGAAGGCCAGGTAAGCGCGGAAGAAATGGCAGATGCTTCTCGGTGGTCTCTTATGAACGGCATAAAGGGGACCCCTGCGGAAAAACTCCAAGCGTATCGGGCAGAGCAGGCGCGAAAAGCCGCACTCGAGGCCTACGAGGGAAACGAAGAAGAAGCTGCATAGCTGAACCGAACAAGAAACCCGCCCCGCAAGGGGCGGTTTCGTTGTAGGTAAGTCGTGAGCACGCGGCGATCGCCGCGTGCTTTTCGTGTTCGTGCAAATAGCGAGACCCTGTCGGAAATTCGGGGTAAAGATCTTCCTCTGGCGCGTAGGATGGGAGATATCGCAGACCCTGAGCGCAGGAGTGGACGATGTTCGAACAAGTCTTACCAGAACCAAGAGCTTGCTCGTCTCTTTCGCGCGTGGAGCTTAGAGTGTCCGCTTCGAGACATGACTGAGAGATTGCTTTTACGGAAATTCATCTTGTTCCCATCTTTATGGTGCACAACAAGACCTTTGAAGATTGAACCACCAACCTTTTTAGCTGCAACCGATCTATGGACCAGCCTTCCGGTGTTTTTCCACCTTGGGTATCCTTTGCTGTCTTTAAAGAAGCTTCCCCACATGCTCAATAACCTTACTTTTATGGTCTTAGCCCGTTTTCAAGCATACAGTCCCTAAATGCAGCTTGGTCGAATCTGCCACCGTTCGGAGTTAGTAGCGTGGAAGAATTTTTGCAGCTTTCAATTATCTTCGAGGGTCTCCATTCAAACCAAAAGAATGCTATTACTAGGATGAATGTGACAAACAATAAAACGTAAGATAAGTTCTTGCTCATTTATGAAATTCTTTTAGCTTGTAATCGACCTCGTATAATAAGAAGCAAAGCCCAGCTCATTAGTTTGAGTTTGTGGCATAAGCTGTCGTAGGGTTTCTTGCGAACGTTATCACGCATGCAATTTATGCCTATTAGCTCAAAATATCAAGCGCTAATTTTGCCACCTCTTTTCTGATGTGAGTGGGGGACTCGAACGTCGCCACGCTATTGCGTGGCTCTCTCAAAACCCTCGGTTTTGAGTCCGTTTCGCTCATTCCTCCACGGGGAACCGGTCGCGGTTCCCCGACCCCCTCCACTGTTCGAATCCCTCTCCTGCGCAAAAAGATACGCTCCATCCCAAGGATGAAGCGTATCTTTTTTGTGTGCCCAGGGAGGGACTCGAACCCTCAAGGCCGTGAGGCCACACGATTTTGAGTCGTGCACGTATACCAGTTCCGTCACCTAGGCAGTGCGGTTTGATACTACGCAAAATCCGGCGTAAAATCAATGCAAATGGCCAAAGTCGTCGCAGTGTGCAATCAGAAAGGCGGTGTAGGGAAAACGACCACCGCCGTGAATTTAGCGGCGTACCTTGCGACGATGGGCCGCCGGTCGCTTATTGTTGATTTTGACCCGCAGGCGAACGCTTCGTCCGCGCTTGGCATGAACCCGCTCTCGCTCGGCAAGAGCATTTATCATGGTATTTTGGGCAAGGCGACGCATCAGGAGCTCATGCAGACTTCGGAGGTCAAGAACCTGCATTTCATTCCGGCCGCGCCGCACCTTGCAGGAATTCTGGTGGAGCTGGTGAACGTTCCGGAGCGCGAATATTTTTTGCGGAAGTTCCTGCTTCCCATCCGCCACTACTATGACTACATGTTCATCGATCTGCCGCCGTCAATGAGCTTGCTCACCGTGAACGGCCTCATGGCCGCAGATGAAGTGCTCATTCCGGTGCAGGCGGAATATTACAGCTTGGAGGGCATCGGCCAGCTGTTGGAGACCATCGGGCTCATTCGGGAGAATCTCCGGCACGACCTTCGCGTGCGAGGAGCGCTCCTTACGATGTACGACAAGCGCGAGAAGCTGTCGCGCGAAGTGGCAAAAAATCTCCGGACCAATTTCCCGCATCCGGTCTTCGAAGCCGAGATCCCGCGGAACGTTTCGCTTGCGGAGGCGCCGAGCTTTGCGAAGCCCATCGTGCTCTACCGACCGGATTCGTCGGGAGCGCACGCGTATCGCCGGCTTGCGGAAGAGTTCATCCGCGCAGACCGCGAAGCACTTGCCCTTTCCGGCGGAGCGGGCCTTCTGGGATTCGGGAATTTTAATGTTGCGGTATAACCGTATATGACCATGGAGGACGACGAACCGGTATTGGGAAGAGGACTGGAAGCGCTGATCCCGCCGCGCCACGCTTCGGCGAACTCGGGACAGGCATCCCCGCAGGACGCGGGGCAGGTTTCGCCTGCCGACGAGCCGACAACCCAGATCCATCAGGATACGGCGCCCGTTGAGCCGGCCGTCCCGTTCTTGCCCGACGGCGACGTGCACGGCGTTGTGCCGCCGCTTGCCGTTCTTCCCGAGCCGGAACCCGTTCCGCAAGCGGGAGCAGAGCATGCATCGCTTCGCGAGCTTCGGGAAGAACTTGCTCCATCGGGAAAATATCCCGATGCGATATTCCATATCGAGACCGACCGCATCGTTCCGAACCCCGACCAGCCGCGGCGGAACTTTGATGAGGACGGGATAAGAGAACTTGCGGCATCCATCCGCGAGTTCGGCCTTCTTCAGCCGCTTGTCGTAACGAAGATCGAGCGCGAGACCCCGACGGGCATGGAAGTCGCGTATCAGCTCATTTCCGGCGAGCGGCGCCTTCTTGCCGCGCGAATGCTCGGACTTCCGCGCATCCCGGCCATTGTCAGGAACGTCATTTCGCGCCAGGAGAACTTGGAACTTGCGGTCATCGAGAACATCCAGCGGGAGAACTTGAATCCCGTCGAGCTTGCTCGCGCATATTCGCGCCTCCAAGACGAGTTCAGGCTCACGCAACGCGAGATCGCGTCGCGCCTTGGGAAGAGCCGCGAGACCGTTGCGAACACACTCCGGCTTCTTGACCTTCCGGCGGACATTCAAGGCGCGGTAGAGCAGGGCCAGATCAGCGAGAGCCACGGGCGATTGCTGTTGACGATAGACAACCCCGGGCTTCAGCAGAAATTGTTCAAGGATCTTTTGGAAAATCGCATGACGACGCGCGAGCTATACCACAAAGCGCGAGCGGGGAAGCCGAAACAGGGCGAGCTCATCGGCAGAGGCGGCGAGCGGGCGACGCCCGAAGTGAGATTTCTGCAGGAACGGCTTTCCTCCGAACTCGGCGCTCCGGTTTCCATCCATCAGGCAGGCGGTACCGGCCGCATCACCATCAGTTTCTATTCCGACGAAGAATTGCAGAACATTCTGAATCGCCTCGGCGGGGGAGCGACGGACGTATAAAAGAACGCCGGGGTCCCTTGCGGGCCCCCGGTGCGAATTGGAGCGTTGTCGGCTATGACGACGCGTACGACGGTCGGGTGCGGAACGTGATCTGCGGGCCGTGCGTGGTCAGCTCGTGAGCGACCGTCGCGCGGTCCATCTTCTTGGCGATGGCCGCGAGGTTGTGGAGCTTCCGACGCTCCACGCTGTCCCCCGGGAGAGCCCGGAGCTGGTTCGGCTTGCCGGCGTTCAGGATGTTCAGGATGGGGCCCAGCACGTCGTGCTCGGGGGCCGTTCTGAGCTCCGGATCGTGGACGCTCACCGTGACGTGGTGGGCGTTCTTGAGGTACTCCATCCTCACGGTGATCCGCGGAGGATCCATGACCGCAACCCTGCTGCTGTCGTTCATCCGACACTCCTTCCTTCTCGTGTCTTTGAGAATAAAAGCCCGCTTGCGCGGGTGGTCTGAGAACGGAGTATATCATGCAGGTCCAGTTTGTCAACCCATCTACTATGGCACGAACTGATGATGCACTTCCCGAACGCCGGGGATGTTCTTCAGTTTTACGGCAAGCTTCTCTATTTTCCCTTTCTCCGCGGTGCTCACGATAACGCGGTCAACGGGCAGCTTGTTCTTCGGCGTGTTCGCCGTTTCAAAACTCACGATGTTCACGTGCGAACGGGCGATGACGGTCGTGATGTCTTTCATCATGCCGAGGCGGTCATCCACGATGAGCTTGAACTCGGTCTTCGTCGGTTCGCGTTTGCCGCCGATCGCGCGCCGTTTCGCCGAAAGCGTCGAACGGATGTGATCCCGCGCGGCGGAGCTTTTCACGAATGCAAGCCAATCCTCCGACGGCTTTTTGTTCTTCTGTGTCATGATCTCCACCATATCTCCCGATTGGAGTTCGTGGTTCAACGGAACAAGCTGGCCGCCTACCTTTGCGCCGACTGCCGTGTCCCCGATGTCGGAGTGGATGTGGTAGGCGAAGTCCACGGGAGTCGCGCCGGCGGGGAGGTCCACGACGTCGCCTTGCGGCGTGATGGCAAAGACGCGGTCTTTGAAGAATTCCACCTTCATCGCGCCCAGGAACTGCTCCGGGTCGTCTTCGGCGCTCCGATATTTCGCCTGCCAGTCCTTGAGCTGTTCCACCCAATTGGTGGTCTCGGCGATGTTCCGATCGGTATTCGAGGGAACATGCCTTCGTTCCTTGTACAGCCAGTGCGCCGCGATGCCATACTCGTTCTCTTCGTGCATTTCCTTCGTGCGCAGCTGGATCTCGATGTATTTTCCATCCGGACCGATGACCGTCGTGTGGAGCGAGCGATAGTTGTTCGCCTTCGGCATCGCGATATAGTCCTTGATGCGTCCGGGGAGCGGATGCCAATGCTGATGAATGGCGCCGAGCGCGGCGTAGCAGTGTTCCACGCTTGGCAGGATGAGCCGAATGGCGACAAGGTCGTAGATGCGGCTCACGTCCATGTCGTACCGGAGGAGTTTTTTATAGAGCGAGTAGTAGTGTTTTGCGCGGAAGTCCAGACTGAGGACGGGAATGTTCGTTTTGTGCAGGATATCCTCCAGGATCGGCTTTGCGATCTCAAGATATTTCTGCCGCACGTGGTATTCTTCGCGAACTTCGCGTCTCAGCCAGCGTTCCTCGCGAGGATTGAGATAGGGGAATGCGAGGTCCTGGAGCGTGCCGGCGAGCTCGTGCATGCCGAGCCGTGCGGCGATGGGAGCGTAGATCTCGGCGGTTTCCAGCGCGATCCGTTTTTGTTTTTGCGGCGGGAGCGCGTTCAGGGTCTGCATGTTGTGCAGTCGGTCCGCGAGCTTGACGAACACGACGCGGAGATCCTGGGAAAGCGCGACGATCATCTTGCGGAGATTCTCTATCTTCGCTTCCGCGCCGCGGTATTTCACGCGCGAGAGTTTCGTCACGCCATCCACGAGGAACGCGACTTCCTCGTTAAATTCCTTAACGAGCTCCTCGCGGCTCACAGGCGTATCTTCAACGACATCATGGAGAAGTCCCGCGGCGATCGCGGTGTCGTCCAAGCGCCACTTGGCAAGCGTTTCGGCGGTCGCCAAGACGTGATTGAGATACGGTTCGCCGGATTTCCGCTTTTGACCGGCGTGCGCCCGTTCGGCAAAGCGGAAAGCCCGTCCGATGACGGAGCCGGGTTCTTCCCGCGCGATCTCCTTTATGCTCCTGTCTTGTCCGGTGCGAACGGCCATGGATAGAGTGTTGAGCAGCAATGGACGAGCGTCAAGAGCCCCATTGTCATTCGCGCTACAATGAGTCGGAAACGACCGCATTCAGCGGGGATTACTCCACCGGAGCGTGGTTTGCGGGAACGTCTTTCTGCTTTGCTCTCGTTGTCTTCTTGCGGTACGCCGCCCGTTCCTGCGCGGGTTTTGCCGGTGCGTTCGGATCGAACTCCGGCGGTGTTTTCGTGGGATCTATCCATACCGCAAAATCACAGGCGGGATATTTACCGCATCCCCAGAAGAGCTTGCCGCGGGCGCGTCCTTTGCGGACGCGGCGTTCCAACAGCTCGCCGGGTTCGTTCTTGCGTTCTTCGGACGCAAGACACTTCGGGCACTTCACGCCGGAGGACTTCGGCGGTTCTTTCAATGTTTTCGTGTTCTTGCAATCGGGAAAACCGGAGCATGCCATGAATTTGCCGAATCGGCCGAACTTGATGATCATCGGCTTGCCGCACTTTTCGCATTTCTCATCCGTTGTCTCGTCGGGCATGACGTCTTTCTTGAGGACCGTTTCGTATTTTTCCGCGAGATGGGCGGAGAATGGACCGTAGAAATCTTTCATGACCTTCCGCCACTCTTCCTTCCCTTCGGCGACCTGGTCCAGTTCATCCTCCATTTTCGCCGTGAATTCGATATCCACGATCTCGGGGAAATTTTCGGTGAGCACCTTGTTCACCAGCGTTCCGATCTCCGTCGGGATGAATCGTCCCTGCTGTTTTTCCACGTAGTTCCGCGCAAGGATGACGGAAATCGTCGGCGCATATGTTGAGGGCCTCCCGATGCCGTAATGCTCCATCGTTTTGATGAGCGAAGCTTCGTTGTAGCGCGGCGGGGGCTCGGTGAAATGCTGGGCAGGGTCAACCGTCATGAGCGAAAGCGATTCGCGTTCTTTGAGCGGCGGTAGTTCTTTTTCTTCCATCTTCACCGGCCAAATTTTCAAGAAGCCGTCGAATTGGAGCGTGGAGCCATTCGCGGCGAGGAGATACGCGTTCGCTTTATCTTTTATGCCCGCGCCGACTTCAACGCGGACAGCATGCGTCAGTGCCGGTGGCATCTGCGAGGCGATAAGACGTCTCCAGATAAGGTCGTAAAGCCGATGTTCGTCGCGAGCGAGGCTGAGCGTGTCTGGCGCGGCTTGCGGATTGGTCGGACGGATCGCCTCATGGGCTTCTTGCGCGAGCCGTGACGTGTTCTTGAATCTCCGCCCGCCCGGCAGCGCATAGGTCGCGCCGAGGTTCTGTTCGATCCATTCGCCCGCCGCGCGGATCGCCTCGGGCGCAAGGCTCACCGAATCCGTGCGCATATACGTGATATGGCCGTTCTCGTACAGCTGTTGGGCAAGGTACATCGTCTTTTTTGAGGACATACCGAGGCGCTTCGCGGCGGTCTGTTGCAGGGTGCTGGTGATGAACGGCGCCGGGGGATTCTTTTTTACCTCCTTGGATTCCAAGAGCGTGACCTCGTATGTGGCGTCCTTCAGCTCGTTCGCGATATGCCGCGCGCGATCGCCGTCCGGAATGCCGAACTTTTCGAACGGCGTTCCATCCGCCGCGGCGAGTTCCGCGACGAATGAACCCCGCGCGCCTTTGAGCTCTGCGGCGATCGTCCAGTATTCCTGAGGTTTGAAATTCTGGATCTCCGCTTCACGATCGGCGATGAGGCGCAGAGCGACCGATTGCACGCGGCCGGCAGAGAGTCCCCGCACGACCTTCTTCCAGAGGAACGGCGAGAGCTTGTAGCCTACGATGCGGTCCAGAACGCGCCGTGCCTGCTGGGCATTCACCAAATTCATATCTATTGCACGGGGATGCTTCAGCGCTTCGCCGATGGCGTGCTCGGTGATCTCGTGGAAAACGATGCGCTGCGCATTGTCTGCATTGTCATTCAAGCCAAGGGCCTGGACGAGATGCCATGCGATGGCTTCACCTTCGCGGTCTTCGTCGGTTGCGAGAATGACCTCGCTGCTTTTGCCGGCCGCTTTTTTGAGCGCGGTCACTCGCGGCTGGGCTTTGCGGGGGATGACGTACTTCGGTTCGAAGTCGTGTTCCGTGTCAACGCCGAGCGCGCTCTTGGGGAGGTCGCGGATATGCCCATAGGATGATTCCACGACATAGTCCGCTCCGAGGAATTTGCCGATCGTCTTCGCCTTGGTCGGCGATTCCACGATGACGAGTTTTGTTTTTGTGCGTGAGGTCATGGTCGGTTCAGTGTGTACCCATTGCCGTTCTCCGCGACCGTTCCCTGGATGATCAGGAGACTGAGCGTCCGATTCACGGTTTGGGCATTCAGCTTAGTGTATTCGATTATCGTGTCAATCGCGAGCGGTCCCTTTGCCGTGCGGAACGCGTCGCGTATAAGCCGTTCTTCGTCGGAATATGTTCCCGTTTCCGCATGGTCGGGACGGGCAATGATGCCGAGCGCTTCTGTGATGTGCGCCGGCTCCGTCACGAGTTCCGCTCCGGCGCGGATCAGGGCGTGCGAGCCTGCGAAATTCGGATGCGTTGCCGGACCCGGCACCACGAATACCTGGCGGTTCTGTTCCAGGGCGAATCGCGCAGTTGCAAGCGAGCCGGATCGCTCAGGAGCTTCGATGACCAGAACGCCTTCTGCGAGCCCGCTCACGATGCGGTTCCGTTCCAGAAAGCGGTAGGGAAGCGCCGGCGAACCGGGCGGGTATTCGGAGATGAGCGCCCCGCCGTTCGCCAGGATGCGTTCCGCGAGTTTTGCATTCCATTGCGGGTAGACGCGGTCCAGTCCCGTTGCGAGGACTGCTGCGGTGTATCCTTTTCCGTCCAGGGCGCCCTCATGAGCCGCAGCGTCGAGGCCGAACGCGAGGCCGCTTATTATGGCGCATCCCGCCTCGGCGAGTTCGCGCGCGAACCTTCGCGCTACATCTTTGCCTTCCGGCGTTGCTTTGCGCGTGCCGACAATCGCCACCGTTCGCGTGGTACCTTGCGGCAGCGGGCCGCGGACGTAGATGCCATGGGGCGGGTACGGTATCTCGCGAAGCACGGCAGGGAAGTCTCCATCGGCGCGCAAGAGCAATCGCATATCCGGTCCGAGCGGCGGTACGGTCTCACCCTCGGGCTTTTTTTGGACGATTGACGCGAGCGATGCTTGCCAGGACGCGTGCCGTTCGTAGAGCTCGGCAAGCTTGCGATAGTCGGCATGCATGATATTCGCGAGCGTGTGATATGCGAGGTGTTCTTCGGATAGAGTCTTCATCGGTGTATCACGGGTCTCCCCAGGGGTATGTGATACAATACTATGGTATGGACGATTTCCGAAAGCAAGCGTTGCTCAATGCCGGTCTTATTATGCTGGGATTCGCCGCGTGTGTCGGCGTGGGGGTGTGGCTTGCGTCGGGAGTGCGGGAACAGGCGTCGGAGATCATAACGAAACGGGCGCTGATCCGACGACAGGCCCAGACGATTCAGCTTCTCGCCGATTTCAAGCAGATATCCGCCGATGTGGATTTTTATATGGCAAAGTTGAAAACATTCGTGCCGGCCGAGGACGAGATATTGGATTTCCGGCGATGGGTCCGTTCCCTCGGCGAACAGCATGGCGTCGCCGTGAATGAAGTGGTGTTTCGGAGCGGTGGCGCGAAGCCGTCCCCCGAAGGGCTGGGCTATAGCGAATTCGGCTTGAGCGTGCAGGGAACGGAGCAGCAGCTTGGGAGTTTTCTTGACAGCCTGGAGATTCGAACGCCAAAATATCTCGCCCAATTGACCGGGTTCGAGCTCGTAGAAAACGGCGCCACGTATCGGATGCAGTCTCGCGGAAACGTGTATTTCAGATGATCATGGAACGACTCCTGCGCGACCAACAAGATTTTATCCTGGGCATATGCGCCTTCCTCTTTATCGGCGCGATATTGAGCGTGTTCTGGTGGGGGGTCGGTATTATGATCACGGGGGTCGGCCGAAGCGTGAATATTGCGAATTCCGATGCCGAGAAAGTGGTCGTTGATCTGGAGGGCGCGAAGCAGCTCGTGAACGAACTTTCACCATAAAACGACACCTCATCTCTTTTGGACCCCGGCGGGTCATGCGCTGGATTTTTCTCTGAGCTCACTTTATACTGCACCGTGCGGCGGCGGAGGATAGCGCCAGTCTCCGTTCGCATGCCCTCGTGCGCTTTCGGCCCGGTCCCGGCGCATCGTGGGCGTGTGACGGTCAGAAGCGTCGTGGAGTGGCACATTGATCTCTCACCTTTGCGCCCTTAGCTCAGTGGTAGAGCGTCACATTGACATTGTGAAGGCCGTAGGTCCGATCCCTACAGGGCGCACAAAGGTGAGGGATCGAGCGCCGTGGTCGCCGGTACAAGATGGAATGGGCGCGAAGAAATTGAGGATGAAGAGTGGGGCACGTAGTTCAGTGGTAGAACGCGTTCCTGATATCACGCGGTCGTGATAGAAACGGTTCGCTCGGTTACAATAAAAATATGTTTTGGGCACGTAGTTCAGTGGTAGAACGCGTTCCTGATAAGAACGAGGCCGAAGGTTCGATTCCTTCCGTGCCCACCAGATATTTTTATTGTTCCCTCGCTGCCGTTTCAAAGAACGAGGCCGAAGGTTCGATTCCTTCCGTGCCCACCCCGTGACAGAACCAGAGATATTGTATGAAGATGACGACCTTCTTGCGGTGAACAAGCCCGCGGGGCTTCTTGTTCATGGGTCGCGGAGCGCGAATGCTGAGGCGGAAGGCGGGCGCGCGAAAGGCGGTCCGCATATTGCACGCCACGGTTCGGAGGAGCGGCACGAGTCGACGCTTGTCGATTGGCTTCTCGCCCACCGTCCGGTTGTGAAGACTGTTGGGGACGACCCGGCGACCCGCCCCGGCATCGTGCACCGGCTGGATCGCGAAACGTCGGGCGTGATGATCGTTGCGAAGACACAAGCAATGTTCGATCGCTTGAAAGCCCTTTTCGCAGGCCGTGATATTACGAAAACCTATCTTGCGGTAGTTCGGGGAGCGATGCGGAGCGAGCGGGGGATCATAGAGCGTCCGATCGGTATCGTATCCGGTTCGGTTCGGCGGAGCATACACTCCACGAAAATGGTGAAAGACGCCGTGACGGCATACGAAGTGAAGCGCCGCGTGCGGCTGGCGAACGGAAGCGAAGCGACCGTTCTCGCGGTATATCCAAAAACGGGGCGGACGCATCAGATCCGCGTTCATCTTGCCTCACTCGGTCATCCGGTGCTGGGCGACCGGCTGTATGATAAGAGATCCAGGAGCGGCGATGTGCCCGCGCGCATGTTCCTTCATGCTGCGGCGATAGCCCTGAACCCGGAATCGGGAAAACGGCTGGTCATTGAAGCGCCGGTCCCGGCAGAATTCGCTCCATACTTATCCACATAGGTTGTCAGGAGGTGATTGGCATGGCGTGGTATACTGGGAACCGCAGGGAACCTTCATTCAATCGGCACTAAAGGCCAATACAGCACAATACTACTCGCATGTACAATCGTATCCGGGGTGCGGCGGCCGGTTTCACGCTCATTGAGCTCCTTATCGTTATCGGCATTATTGTTATCTTGTCCGTTGTCGTTATCCTAACCCTGAATCCGGCGCAGCTTCTTGCGCAATCGCGGGATTCCCGGCGCGTAAGCGATCTGGCTGCATTGCAAAGCGCGATTTCGCTGTATCTTGCCGATGCGACCTCTCCAAGTATTGTGAGCAGCTCTTCGCCATGGCGGTGCTATTACAACGGCTCCGGTTTTCCGGCGGGAGGCGCGAATGCATGCGGCGGGCGTTTCTCCAACTCACAGACGAGCCATGCGAGTACGACCCTCGGTGTGAGCGGAGGCGGCTGGGTACCAATAGACTTCACGGTCGTCAGCTCGGGCGCTCCGCTATCCAATCTCCCGGTTGATCCCGTGAACGATTCCACCCACTTCATGGCGTATACAGGCTCAAGTTCTTTGGTGTATGAGATCAATGTTTCGCTGGAGAGCACAAAATATACGACGGGCGCTGGAAGTTTGCTCATCAGTGACGGCGGAAGCAGCTCAACGCTCTACGAAGTTGGAACAAAATCCGGCCTGGATCTTTGATCGTCCGCGCATCCCGACGTTGGCGCCCCCGGCTTTGCCGGGGGCGTTTTGTTGCCGGGGCTGATATAATAAGGAGGCGCACCCCTACCCATGAGCCTCTTTATCCCTCCCCAACAGTTGCGGACCATCTTGGTCCAACAGAATGTCATAACGCCGGAGCGATTCGATGAGCTCTTAGTCGTATCGGAGCGGAAGGGCCAGAATCTTATCGATCTCTTAGTTTCCGAACGCATCGCTGACGCCAAGTTTCTGAGCTCGCTCATCGCGAGCACATTCGGCGTTGAGCTGGCAAATCTGGGCATGCGCCAGATAGACGAGTCAGTGCTCAAGATCTTGCCGGAGCAGCTTGCACGCCAGCGGCAAGTCATCCTTTTCGGTCGAGAGGCCGATGGTACGTATCAGGCGGCTATGGCCGATCCGGGCAATCTGGAGACCATCGAGTTCCTCCAACAGCGCCTTGATGGGCGAATCAAGCCGTATCTTGCGATCGCCGACGATCTGAACCGCGGATTCTCGGTCTACGGATTCCGCTCCACGGAGGATTTCAAACATATTATCGAGGCGAATATCGCAGAGTCATTGGTGAGCCAAGCGAAATCGTCCGAGGAAGCCGCGGCAGATCTCCCGATCGTTGCCATCGTGGACAATATCTTGTCCTACGCGCTTGCGCTTCGTGCTTCGGATATTCACATCGAGACACTCGAGGACTCGATGCTTATCCGTTATCGGGTGGACGGCATCCTTTCGGAGATCGCGAGGATCCCGAAAGCCGTTCTTGGAGCCATCGTCGCTCGGGTAAAGATACTTTCCGGGTTGAAGCTCGATGAACACTATAAGCCCCAGGACGGCCGGTTTCGGTACCAAGTGGTGAACGATACCGTGGATGTGCGCGTGTCCGTCATGCCGACGTATTACGGGGAGAAAGTGGAAATGCGACTCCTGGAGTCTTCCCAGAAACCCCTATCGCTCGCCGAATTGGGGATCTTGGATGCGGATGCGGCGGTGGTCATGGAGGCCACGAAAAAAACGTTCGGCATGATCATCGTTTGCGGTCCGACCGGTTCCGGAAAAACGACCACGCTCTACGGGCTGATGAATATTTTGAACCGCCCCGAAGTGAATATTTGCTCCGTTGAGGACCCTATAGAATACAACATGCGTTATGTGAACCAATCGCAGATCAATCCGCAGGCGGGCATCACGTTCGCCACCGGCCTGCGGGCGCTGCTCCGCCAGGATCCGAATATCATCATGGTCGGCGAGATCCGCGACAACGAGACCGCCGGCATCGCGGTCCAGGCGGCGCTCACGGGCCACTTGCTGCTTTCCTCGCTGCACACGAACGACGCTCCAACCGCCATTCCGCGGCTTTTCGATCTGGATATTCCGCCATTCCTCGTATCGTCGACTCTGAATATCATCATTGCGCAACGCCTTGTCCGGAGGATCTGTTCCTCGTGCATTACATCGTTTCCCGCGAGCGCCGAAGCTCAAGTCACCATACGCGAGCAGCTCCGCTCCATCGGCGCGAGTGACGCACCCGACCAGATACCGACGGTGTTCTATCGGGGGACCGGATGCGGCTCATGCGGCGGGACCGGATATCACGGCCGCCTCGGCATCTTCGAGATCATCGCAATGAACGATGCGCTGCGGCGCGTCATCGTGGAGCCGCAGTTCGATTTTGAAACGCTCCGTCGCGTCGCCCGCGCGAACGGGACGCGGCTGATGTTCGAGGACGGAATCGTCAAGGTCCAGCTTGGTATCACGACCATCGAAGAAGTGATGCGGGTCATTAAAGAGTAGTCGCGGGTGCGAGTTGCCCGTTTTGAATACTTGCACGGGGCGCAGGAGGAAACGACCGGGAAGCCGCTGGGGCGGGAAACTGATATAATTCTTAGGCGCTAAGAGCCAGAACTTCGACATATGCTGTATCACTACACTGCCGCCGATAAGACCGGGAAGATCATAGAAGCCGACCTGGACGCGGAGAACGTTAATCAGGTCCTTCAGCATCTTTCGGGACGCGAGTTGCGGCCGGTGAATGTCCGCCCGGTTGGCGGAAGGGCGCGATCGTTCCGCGGCATCTTCGGGGGTGTGTCCACGGCAGACAAAGTGTTTCTTACCCGTTATCTGTCGCTCATGCTTCGGGTCGGTACGGATCTGCTGTCAGCTATTAATATTTTGATCGCGGATTTTGACAAGCCGGCGGTCAAAAGCATTCTCTTGGAGATCCGCGACAACCTGAGCAAGGGCCGGCCGTTCTATGAAACATTTTCGCGGTATCCGAAATATTTTTCGCCCGTATTCGTCAATCTCGTGAAAGCGGCGGAAGCATCCGGTAGCCTGCAGAAAACATTCGACGATCTGAGCACGTCCCTTCAGCGCGAAGTGGAGCTCAGGAACCGTATCCGATCGGCATTCATCTACCCGATCATCCTCGTCATCGTCGCATTCGTGGTCGTGTTCTTCCTCGTTTCTTTCGCCATCCCGAAGATCGCGAAGGTCTTCCAGGACAGCGGAATACAACCGCCCATCTTCTCACGGATCGTATTCAGCGCCGGATTATTCATGAACGATCACGCTGTCGTCATCATCCTGGGGTTGGTGGTCGCTCTTATCGGCGGGTGGATCTTTTTTGGCAGAAACGACGTCGGCCGGCGTCTGCTCGCGCGCGGCATCACTCATATTCCTGTCCTGAGCGGTTTGTATCGCGAGATCGCCATCCAGCAATTTGCGACGACGTTCAGCGCGCTCATGCGGGCCGGCCTTCCTATTATCCAAACGACAAAGATCACCGCTGAAGTCGTGAACGCGCAGGAGTTCAGCGATAGTTTGCGGCGCATCGCCGACGAAGGCCTTGCAAAGGGACTTACGATCGGCGAAGCGTTCCGTCGCGAGACCGTGTTCCCGCGGGTCGTCACGAATCTGATCTCCATTTCCGAAAAAGCGGGGCATCTCGCCGACGTTCTGGATACGCTTGCGGATTTCTATACATCCAATATCGATGCCAAGGTCCGCGCGCTCGTTTCTGTTATTGAGCCGGCCCTTTTGCTCGTTATGGGCATCGTCGTTGGGACGATCGCACTTGCCATTATCGTGCCCGTGTACCAGCTCACATCCCAATTCTAGGCGCTCATGAAGCCAGCTGTATCTCTCGCTCGGCGCGGCACAACCATCATAGAATTGGCGATCGCGATGGGTATTATGGTGCTTCTGAGCGTGCTGGTCATTCTGTCGCTTTCCGGATGGCGGAACCGGGCCGGTCTTGACTCCGCGACGAAACAGATCACCGTGCTCTTGCGCGAAGCGCAGAGCCGATCCATGACCCGTGCATCTGGCGTTGCGTGGGGAGTGCATTTTGACAATACGGCAAGTTCCACGCCATTTTACGCGCTTTTCTCCGTTTCATATTCTACGTCGACCGCGCAGAAGCGGACACTTTTGCCTACCGGCGTCCACTTTTCCAATACCAGCGTGCCAGAGGGTACGTCATTGAATATCACGTTCGCCGAACTGACCGGCATACCGTCAACTTCGACCGTTATCATGTTGGAATTCGGCGGATCTGGCGGCGGAGGCGGGGCGGCAAGTATAAGCCGCGCGGCGAGCGGGCTCTTATTCTTCGACGATTTCAATCGAGCGAGCCTATAGGAGCACCAGAGAACATGATACGCATGAACATTCTTTCTCCACACACCCAGCATTGCATCCGATTATGACGCAACAGAGAACACCCGAAAGAACAACGAGAAGTGTCCCGTACGCCGCGAGGGAGAGCCGCGGGGCATTGCTCGCGCATTCGTTCCTGGCTATTGTGGCGATCGTTGCCATTCTCATCGTCGCCGGCATGAACTTCGACGCGGTCTCCTATGACGCTTCGCTCCAGGGCAACTTGCGAAAAGAGTTATTCATGACCGCTTTCGGGGCAACGACGCAGGTCACCACGTCCACTCTCACCTCCGGCGGGATCGATTCACCGACGTCAACAACATGCACCACCAATTCCATTACGCCGAGCGCGAATAAGCTCGTCCTCCTTGCGATCGGGAGGAGAGGAACGGGCACCGTGACATCCGTTACGGGCAATGGCCTCACCTGGGTTCAGGTCGCGGACCAATTCGATGGCAACGGCAGCGGGAACAATGGTGTCGTACTATTCCGTGCGATGGGATCAAGCCCGACGACGGGTTCGGTCACGATGACGTTCAGCGCGGCGCAATCCCGCTGCAACTGGTCAATCACGGAGTTGGGCAATGTGGATACCTCGGGAACGAACGGTTCCGGAGCGATCGTACAGTACGCGACGAGCAGCCATACGGGTGGCACCACGATCTCTACGACGCTCAGCACGTTCAGTTCGTCATCCAATATCGCGTATGGCGTCGTGGTCAATGGGAACAGTACGTCATCGGTAGGAAGCGGATTTGGACAGCTTCATCTTGTGACGACCGGAACGAGCACGACAGCGATCCATCTTTTGACGGAGGCGGGGCCGCCCGCATCGTCTACCACAAATTGGTACGACCCCTCCTGGGGCTATCGCAAAAAGATCACCATCGACCATACGAAAGTATCGTCAACCCTCGCATACTTCCCGGTCCTCGTGTCGGTGACCACCTCAACAACGTTCAAGACCACGGGGAATGGGGGCCACGTTGAGCAGGCGGACGGGGGAGACTTCGTCTTCACTTCCTCGGACGGCACGACGAAGCTCGATCATGAGATCGACGAGTACTCGTCGAGTACGGGCCGGTTCATCGCTTGGGTAAAAACTCCCTCGCTCTCCTCGGCAGCCGATACCGACCTCTACGTTTACTACGGGAACGCAAGCGCCGCGAATCAATGGAACGCCACAAGTACATGGAACGAGAACGGTACTCAGACCTTCCGGGGTGTCTGGCATCTCAATGAAGCATCCGGCAAGGTTTTAGACTCCACGATATATAACACGAGCGGTACGCTCACCGGAACACCGACGCCGCGTTCCTCCGGCACCGTCGGCTACGGGTACAACTTCAATTCAGCGAGCGAATGGGTGGATTTCGGCGATCCAAGCGACGGCCACCTCGACTTTGGCAGTACGAGCAGTGTCTCAGTGAGCATTTGGGCGAAGATACAAACGGACAACGGCGATTGGCAGATGCCCGTCACGAAGGGAGGATTTGACGACTCCCCATATCATCGCAACGGCTATGACATCGAGTTCGACACCAATGCGTCGCCGTCGCAAGTCTACGGCGACAGCTTTGACGGAAGCACGATGATCCCATCGTCCATATACAATCCCTCGATCAATACCTGGTATTACGTCGTCGCGGTCATCGATCGGGCAAGCAGCAAGTACCGCCTCTATGTGAACGGCGTTCAGATAGGCTCCGGATCGAATATCAGCACTCTGGGCAATATCAACTCGACGGAGACCCTAACCTTCTCCGACATGACGACCGATGGCGGCAATGACCAATTCTTCGGTTGGCTGGACGAGGTGCGCATCGCGTCAACGAACCGGTCCGGCGGCTGGATCGCGACCGAGTATGCGAACCAGTCATCGCCGTCAACGTTCGAGACGTTCAACGCGGAAGAGGTGCCTACAGGAGGAGCGCTTATCAGCGCGAATCTGGGAACGGGCAGCGCCGCGGCCATCATCGGTCTGGAGGTCAAGTATGCGGCGGCTGCCGCCGGCGACACCACGCCCCCGACAGTTTCTCTCACCGCTCCCTCGGACGGCGCGACCGTTTCGAGCACCGTCTCCCTTCAGGCGACCGCATCCGACGATGTGGCTGTTGTTGGCGTCCAATTCAAAGTGGATTCCTCGGACATTGGATCCGAAGATACGACCGCTCCATACAGTGCGTCCTGGGATAGTACGCTCGTCGCCAATGGCTCCCACTCGCTCTCGGCTGTGGCGAGGGACGCCGCCGGGAACCAAGGGTCGTCCACGATCTCGGTCGTTGTGTCGAATGGCAGTGGTCCGTGGACTGCCGATCTGGGCAGCTGGAGCATTTCCGGCAACGCGCTCACGAACGCACCCGCCGCCGCGGCCTATGACCAAGTGCATGTGTCGGGGCTCAGCGTCACCGATGCGGTCATCGATGTGCGCGTCAAGGCGAGCATCCTTTCGGGCGGCAACGCGGGATCCGTTCTGCGTTCCGATGCGGGCGCGAACCGTTACCAGATCGGAAACTTGGATTTTGCGAACGCTTTGCACCGGATACGCAAAGTGGTTGCGTCCGTTGCAACAGTCCTTACAAGCACTGCGTATTCGCCGAGCGCGGGTACGTACTACCAGTTGCGCGCATCGCTTTCGGGAACATCGCTTCAGTCATGGATAAACGGCGGGACGGCGCTCTCAACGACCGATTCATCGCTCAGCTCAGCCGGGTTCATCGGGCTCGGATCGAATCGGTCCGGTTCCGCCGTCACCTTTACCTATGATGATTTCGCCGCATATACCGGCTCCACGATAACGCTCAATAACTTGCCTGCCGGCGGGTCGTGGTCCGTACTGAACTCCGCGTCCGCGATCATTTCATGCCGCACCGGCAGTACGTGGGACTCCTCAACCTATAACGGTCAGATCCCCATTGATTATGCCGCTGGCGGCGGAAAGATCGCCGTGTGGGGGACGAACAACACGTGCTCCGGCGGAGCTGACGTCACCTATCCCTCGAGCGGACTTGCGACCGATATCTTCGGCGGTGATACGTATACCTATACCGCCGGGGGGACGGGGACCCCGGCGACCCCGGCGACCGCAACATCAAGCATCACGATCAGCGCCGGCGGCCTTATCAGCTATTGAGACATCACTGTGCGCCGCATGGTTGGTCTGACGTGAGATGGTACAATAGGAAGGATGAACGGGCAGGGAGGAGAGAATGAACGGCCGGACCGCATGACGTTGCGTGCCGTGTTGGCGTCCGACATACGACGAGGCCAGTCGCTTGTCGAGGTACTTATCGCCATAGCGGTCGGTATCATCATGGTCATCGGCGCCATCACTGCGATCGTACCGGCGTTGCGCAACCAGGGAGGCACCGTGCGCTTGCAGGTCGCTGTGGGGCTCGGGAAGGAGTTGATGGATACGACCCGCGTTTTTGCGGAGTCGGACTGGCATAATATTTCAGCGCTCAGCACAAGCTCCGCATCGCATTACTACCTGAACAGCACCAGTTCTCCGTTCTCGGTTCGCGCCGGCGATGAGAGCGTTGTTGTCGGTACGACTACGTATGTCCGGTATTTTTCGGTCGATGAAGTATGGCGTGACAGCAACGGTATGATCGTATCGAGCGGCGGTACGCTTGATCCCTCAACGCGCAAGGTGACGGTTGCGTACAGCTGGATTGGTCGCCCGACATCCAGCATGGTCACGTACTTCACGCGTTCCCGGAGCTACTCCTATGTCCAAACGGATTGGTCCGGCGGTTCCGGACAGGAAGGGCCGCTTACGACGGTGAACAACAAGTATGCTTCGTCAACGGGAATAGACGCTATGACAACACCCGGTTCCATGCAAATAGATTTTTGACCATGACCAGACGCCAGTTCATTCCTTTATTGCTCGCCGTGTGCGCGGTCCTTGCCATCGGTGCGTCGTTCTGGGGGCCGCCGCTCATCTGGGCCGATGCGCCTGCGAATGTTGATCAAGTTCATTATCGATGGCGGAACGACGATGGAAGCGAATCGACCGCGACGTTCCAGGGTGCCGTGGATGCTGCGCGTCCGGTGCTGAAAAGCACGCCTCTTCGCCTTAGGTTCGAGGTTTCGAATGACGGCGGAAGCTCGTCAACCGTGCCGTTCATCAAGCAGGTCCAGCGCGGTTCCGTTGCTATGGATTGGGGAGACGAACAAGCGAGCGTAACGCTTTCACCGCGCATGGATCCGTCTCGGACCATCGTGTGGGGCGGTATGATGCAGGGCGGCGGCCGCGGTCCGCTCTCCGATCCGAACGTGACCAGGGTTGGGTTTGATCTCATAAGTTCCAGCACGATCAGGTTCAATCGTCTCAATACTCCGGAAGAGCAGGTCGTTGTGGACTGGCAGGCGGTGGAATTCTACGATGGGGCGCGAGTTCAGCGCGGCACGGCAATCCTCGGGAATTCGGATACGGACATGAACGTCACGATCCCTGCGGCGGTCGATCTTAGTCAGGCCTTTGTGCTCGCATCGGTTACGACGGATGCTTGTTGTGGAACGGCAAGCCGCGCATACGATCGCCGTTGGGGTGCGCGCATTCGGCTCACATCGCCCACGAACCTTGAGATCTCCCGCACGGCCGGCGGGTCGCAGTTGTATGTGTATTGGCAGGTCGTTGAGATGGATGGCGTGACGGTTCAACGCGGATTGACCTCGTTCTCGACCTCACAAGCCACGCTCACGTCGACCATCGCTGCGGTGAATGCGTCATCGAGTTTCCTTCTCTTTAACTGGCGATTCACCGATCCTACCGAAGCCGGTTTCGAGGGGCGATATATGACGCGTGGGCATGTACGGGATAACACCACTATTGAATTCAATCGTGAACGCAGCGGGTATGCGGAAGACCTTTCCTGGGAGGTTGTGACCATGCGAAATGCAACCGTGATCCAGGGAAGCATCGCACAGACGCCCACCGAAACGGACGACGTCATCAATGTGACGCTTTCTCCGTCGGTGGATATGAATCGCACTTTTGTTTTCGTCTCCGACTCCGGAGGGTATTTGGACGAACAAAACCTCGATTCGACATCGTGGACGGGCCGGATAACCAGCGGGTCGAACCTTCGACTTGAACGTTGGCAGGCCATTGACGTATTTGTGACCTCCACCGTGGATTGGCAGGTGGTTACGTTTTCCACCACCACCCAGCGAATTGCGAGGATCATCCCTCAGTTGCAGTATGCGGCAAAAACCGCCGCTTGCAGCGCCACTGCCAGTTCAAGCTGGGTTGCGGTGCCGACGACGGTAACCACCCAGCATTGGCAGATGGTAGCTTCGTCAAATCTCACGGACAACGCCACGACCACGAACGTCTCGGTGGACGGGGGATTGCCCGACGAAGCCGCGTCGTTCGTGCCGGGGTACGTGAAAGAGGCGTCCAGTACGGCGCCGAAGATCACGTTCAGCTCCGACAGTTTTACGGAGATCGAATATTCGGTGCAAGCGACCACGAACGCCGTGAACAATCAGACCTATTGTTTCCGCCTCGTCGATGACAGTGCCGATCTGAACGCGTATACGGTATATCCCGAAGCGACGGTGGTCCTTACCATCGGGTCGGCTTCCAGTACGCTCATTTCCACCATTTTTGACACTCAAAGCGCGAGCGGCAGTGCTCTGAACAGTTTATTGTGGCAGGGCTCTCAGCCGGCCGATACGGGCGTGAAGTTCCAGCTTGCGGTATCGAGTGCGAGTTCCGGTCCGTGGAGTTTCAAGGGGCCGAGCTGTACGACGGATACGAACGATGTGTATAACCCCGGCGCGCCCGGAACGGCGTTGAAGATCACGCCGTCATGCACATACGACTCCCGATATTTCCGGTATAAAGCCATCTTGGAGAGCGACCTTGCGCAGTCGCAAACTCCTCGAGTGGACGACATTATCATAAACTGGAGTCCGTAATATTCGGAGCGCAGAGCGTTGAAGCGCTATAGCGCTTGGCGCATAGGAGGTACGGGCGATGCGCGGATGGTACAATAGGAAGGGTGAACAGACAGGGAGCAATGAATAAGCAGCCGGATCGCGCGGTGTCATGTGTCACGAACGCATCGCACAGCTTGGTATCGGGGCAGGCGGCTCTCGTCACGTCGTTCCTGATCGGCCTCATCGTGCTTTTCGCAGGTATTACCATGAGTTTTCTTGCAACAAGTTTTTTTCAATCAACGTACGGGTTCCAGATCTCGAGCCGAGCGAGCGCTGCGGCCGACGCCGGTGTTCGGGACGCGTTACTGCAGCTTACGCGCAATAAGGATTTCAACCCCGGTACATACGGCATACAGCTTGATTCCGTGACTGCGACCGTAACGGTGACGCGCGATGTTCCGTCCGCTGGCCAGATCACGATCCTCGCGACGTCAACGGTACAAAGCTACGAGCAGCGCCTTCGCGCGGTCGTTTCCGTTTCCACATCAACCGGCCAAGTGGACCTTCTCTCATGGCAGACACAATGAAGTCGCGTTTTGTCATATGGTGGCGGAACCTGCTCACTTTCCTCCGGGTGCGTTCGACCATCGGCGGGTTGGAGATCGGCGACATCGCGCTTCGGTACACGTTGCTCGAAGGTTCATCGTGGCGTCTGCATAGCCTGCGGCTGCCCCCCGGTATTGTGGACGGCGGGGCCATTAAGGATTATCCGCAGTTCGTCGAGGCACTCAAAGCGCTCAAGGTCCAGATCCTTGGCGCTCCTGATGCCCGGAAGAGCCTGAACGTCGTGGTGTCTTTGAGCTCTATCAATGTCTATAGCCAGGTGTTCAGCCTACCGACCGTCGTCGGCGGCAATCTGGAAAAAGCCATTCAGCTCAATGTGCAGATGATATCTCCCGAAGATGCGACGAAGAGCTATGCGGGATGGCAGCTTGTGAGCGGCGGCGACAAATCGGTTCATCTTGAGGTGCTCTCGGCATTCATCAATAAGGCGGTGGTCGATGACGTAAAGCGGGCGCTCAAGGAGTCCGGTTTCATCGTGTACTCTTTGGAATCGCGCGCGCTTTCGCTTGCCCGGCTCATCAGGAAGTTGAGCGCCGGGTTCGATCCTGCGCGATCGTACATTGCCATTAATGTTGACTCCAATGGCATCCAGTTCCTTATTGTTCGCCATGGACAGCTGTATTTCGAGTATTTCACCGCATGGCGGGACGTCGAGATGGAAGGACATCAGATATCGCAGAGCGCTTTGGAGGATGTCATCGTGCGCAATCTCCATCAGGTGCTGAACTTTTATACCGCTCACTGGACCGACCCAGCGCAGGAGATCATCGTATCTGCGGCGGCGGTCAACGACATCGTGGTGGGCGCGGTGCAAAAAACATCATCCGTTCCTGTCCGCGGATTGGTGCTCTCCGCGATGCCTCAGCAAGTGGAGCCCGATTGGTATGTCGCCGTTGGGTGCGGCCTTCGGGGGCTCATTGCGCGTCGCGAAGACACCGATCTGAGCCTGCTCGGTACGAGCGCGCAGGATGAATTCCGCCGGTACCAGACGCTCGCATTCCTCCGTTTCTGGCGCGTGGTCGTCCCGATATCGTTATCCGTGCTCTTGGTCGCATTCATCGGCGTGCAGTCATTCTTCCGATATCTGGACAGTCAACTTGCCGATCAGCTCGCGCGTGCCAGCACCGGACCCGACCAGCAGCTCATGCTTCGGAACCTTCGTGAACACATCGACGAATTCAATCATTTGGTCGCGAACATCGGGAAAGTTCGTCGGGGAACCCTTCATCTGTATGCGGTGTTCGAGGTGACCAAAGCCGTCTTCGACAAACGGGGAGCGACCATCGTGAGTTTCTCGTATCCCAGTTCCGATTCGCGGATACAGATCAACGCCCGGGCAAAATCCGAAGAGGATGTTACGAACATTCAAAAAGACCTCAGCGGTACGCCGGGCTTCACGGATGTCGACATTCCCATATCCGCTGTCACCCCCGTTGCTCAGGGTTTTTCGTTCACGGTCAGTTTTTTGTACGCGTCTCCGAACACCGAGTAGAGCGTTTCGCGCGCGGCGTTGCTCATAGGTCTCAGAACGAACGAGCCGGCTTTGCCGGGGTGGTGGCGGATGCCGATGCGTAACCGCCAGAAACGGTTCGTGCCAAGCGCCGCGATTATCGATGCGATCCCGTTGTGGCCGGCAGCTCCCCGTCCGAAGGCGAGCTTGAACTCGCCGAGGGGGATATCGCTGTCGTCGTGCGCTACCAGGAGTTCTTCCGGATGCATGTGGCGCGCGGAGAGCGCGGCTCGCACCGCGCGACCTGATTCGTTCATAAATGTCCGGGGGATCACGATCCAGCGTGTGTCGAGCCGGAAAAGCGTATAGAGAGCCGTATGTCCCGTGCGTTGCGGTGCGTCAGTGGCCGTTCTTTGTATATATTCGGCGAACAGCGCTCCGGCGTTGTGGTACGTTCTCCGGTATTCATCGCCAGGATTTCCCAGACAAGCGATGAGCTTGACGGATGCGAGTGAAGGTTCCGCGGTATGCGGATCCGTGGGTCGGGTTCTCGATTCGGTCTTTCGTTGCATCATTTGTGCCTTCATTATAGAATAGTTTGGTTCGTATGCGACAGTTCCTCCTTTCGGTCTTGGAAGTTGCAGAGGTCGCCCTTGTTGCCATCGGGGCGGTGTTTCTTATTCGTACGTTCCTTATCCAGCCGTTCCTCGTAAGCGGGGCGTCCATGGTCCCGAACTTTGCGAACGGCGACTACCTGCTCATTGACGAGCTGTCATACCGGTTCCGGGGAGCGACGCGCGGCGAGGTCGTCGTGTTCCGTTATCCAAAAGATGAATCGACCTATTTCATCAAGCGGGTCGTCGGCGTTCCCGGGGACCGCGTGACCATCCGGGAGGGGAGGGTGGTGATCACGAACGCCGAGCATCCCGAAGGTTTCATGCTTACCGAGCAGTATCTTCCGGGGAATACTCCGACCATCGTTCGTCCCGGCGGGCAAAGCGAGTTCGCGCTGAAACCGGACGAGTATCTTGTGCTCGGGGACAATCGGTCGTACAGTTTTGACTCGCGGGACTGGGGCGTGCTCAAGGCATATGAGGTCGTCGGCCTCGTGCGCATGCGGCTCTGGCCGGTGCGGGAATTCACGGTCTTTGCAGCGCCACAGTATTAAGCATAGATAATGATAAAACACACCAAATCAGCGCGAGGCGACAAGCAGGCAAAACGGGCGTCGCAATTCTTTCAGACGCCGAAGGGCATGCACGACGTGTTGCCGTCCGATCAACAGTGGTGGGATCGGGTGCGGCGGGTCGCTCGGGATCTTGCCGACTTCTATTCGTTCTCGAGGATAGAGACGCCCGTCTTGGAGTCCGCCGATCTTTTCACGCGCGGGGTCGGCGAGGAGACGGACATCGTGCAGAAAGAGATGTATGTTCTGAAGACGAAAGGCGGGGACACGCTTGCTCTCCGGCCCGAAGGCACTGCAGCGGTGTGCCGCGCGTATTTGGAACACCATTTGAGCCGGAACGCTCCGCCGCAGAAGCTGTGGTATGACGGACCGTTCTTCCGGCACGAAAATCCGCAGGCAGGGCGGTTCCGGCAGTTCAACCAGATCGGATTTGAGATCATCGGCGGGCAGAATGACCCGGTCTACGACGCGCAGATCATCATTGTGTTCGAGCGCTTACTTGAAGAATTGAAGATCAAGAATCGGACGCTGAAGATCAACTCTATCGGTTGTCGGGTTTGCCGGCCTATCTACAAGAAGCAACTGCAATATGCGTACCGCCAGTACGAAAAAGGGCTGTGCGGTGATTGCGCGCGCCGACTCAAGTCGAATCCGCTTCGGCTCCTGGATTGTAAGAAACCGGAATGTCAGGAAGCGAAGGAAAAGGCGCCGAATTTTTTGGACAAGCTGTGCGTGACGTGCAGCGGCCACTTGAAGGGCGTTCTGGAATATCTTGACGAAGTCGGCATCCCGTACGGGCTCGACAATCGGCTGGTTCGCGGATTGGACTATTATAGCCGCACGGTCTTTGAATTCGGCGTTGAGGGCGCGGGTTCGGAAGTCGGCACGCTTCCCGGCGGTGGCCGGTATGATTACCTGATGGAGCTTCTGGGCGGCAGGCTGACGCCCGCGGTCGGCGGCGCATGCGGTATTGAACGGCTTATCGCCGTCATGAAGGCGCAGGATGTGAAGCTCCCGCCGCGCCAGCCGAAGAAAGTATTCCTCATGCATGTTGGCGAGACGGCAAAGAAGAAATCCGTGAAGATCATCGAAGACCTCCGCGTCGCCGGTGTTTCGGTGATGGAATCGCTGGGCCGCGAATCCCTTCGCGCTCAGCTCAAAACAGCCGACAAGGAAGGCACGGAACTCGCTCTTATTTTTGGCCAAAAGGAGATATTCGAAGAGAGCATTATCGTGCGGAATTTGAAGACCAGCTTGCAAGAAACAGTCCCGTTGGTTAAACTAGTGGAAGAAATCAAACGTCGCGCGAAAGGATAATGAGCGCAGCAGATTGTCTTTTTTGCAGGGTTGCCAAGCACGAGATTCCCTCGAACGTGGTATTCGAGGATGAGCGCACGATTGCGTTCCTGGACATCAATCCATGCTCGTGGGGCCATACGATCGTTATCTCGAAGCTTCACAGTGCCGGATTGACCGATCTTCCGCCCAGCGAAGTTGGACCGCTCTTTACGACCGTGAAGCATCTTACGGACCGTTTGCTTGAAGCGTTGCCTGCGGTAGGGATCACGATCGGTGTGAATCACGGACAGGGCGCGGGACAGATCGTTCCCCATCTCCACATCCACTTGATCCCGCGATATGCGGGGGATGGGGGAGGGAACATCCATTCCATCGTCCATCAGACGCCTCCGGAATCCGTAGAAGCGACCGCAAAAACATTGAAGTTGTCGTAAATCATCATCAATATAATTCTTCCCCATACGTCATGCTTGAAGTACGCCGAAAAGAAGGAGAAACCCCCGCGAGTCTCATGTACCGCTTCGGAAAGCGGGTGAAGCAAAGCGGGATACTGACGGAAACGCGCAAGCGCCGTTTTCGCGGCCGCGCCGTGAATCGTCGCAAGCGCCGGCTTTCGGCGCAATATCGTTCGGTGAAACGGGTTGAAACTGCCCGACAGAAGAAGCTCGGCATTTTGTAATGCCGTCGATGCCGATCCCGCATCGATTGTTCGAACGGCGGATCGGCGCATCGGCGACGAGCGGCCGGCATATCGTTTGCAGATTGGCATCATGAATCTTCACGAACACATCGTACAAGACGCCGCCACCGCACAAAAGGCGGGCGATGCCGTGCGTCTTGGTACGCTTCGTCTCTTGATCGCAGCTGCCCAGAACCGCGCGATCGAAAAACGTGCCGGAAACTCGGATGTGAAGCTTTCGGACGACGACATGCTGGAGCTTTTGCGCCGCGAGGCCAAAAAGCGTCGCGAAGCCATTGAGTTGTATGCCAAAGGCGGCCGAGACGACCTTCGCACAAAGGAGGAAGCGGAGCTCGCAATTATCGCGGGTTATCTTCCTGCGGAGATGAGCCGTGCAGATGTCATCGTAGTGGTGAAGCGCCTTGCTGGTGCGGGTTCGCAGGAGTTCTCCTCGCTCATGAAAGCCGCCATGGCGGAGCTCAAAGGCAAGGCGGACGGGAGAGTGGTGAGCGACGTGGTGAAAGAAGTCCTCTCGTAACCATGAGACCCTCCCGGCGTATACCTGGCGGAAGCGTCTCGCCGGAATCCCTAGAGGCGCTTGCCGGTCCTGTGGCCCGGCTTATGGGGGTCCGGGGAGCCGTGGTCGTCCGGGTGGCTTTTTTGCCGAACCGAGCCCTCCAGCGCCTGAAATTACGGCATCTTGGACGTCGCGCGGCATTCGTGAATGTCCTGACCTTTCCGGAGCCCGAGGGATTTCCGCATCCGGAGAGCCGCCGCCGGTCATTGGGGGAGATCTATCTGAACGATTCGTACCCGAGCAGCGACCCGGATGAGGGTGTTCGCATGTTTATCCACGGAATGGCGCACTTGTGCGGCTTCAACCATAAGGGACGTCGTGATACGATTGATATGCAAGCGGCGGAGCACCGGGTGCTTGCGCGGATCGCGAAAGTCCGCGGAACGTATCGTCTATCATCTCATCACCAAGGGAAGCGCTATGAAAATTCTCACCGGACTTGATATCGGCACGTCATCGGTCAGAGCGGTCGTCGTCGAGAATAGGGGAGGAAAGCCCCTGCTTCGCGGCGCGTTTCGCGAACCATCCGCAGGATTGAAGAAGGGTGCCATCCACGATCTTGCCGAAGCAACGAGTGCCGTCGGGAAAGTGCTCCACGAGGCAAAGCGTGTTCACCATTCGGCGCTCAAGACGGTTTACGTGAACATCGGTACGTCTCAGGTAAAAACGCAGCCTTCTCGCGGGATCGTTGCCGTATCGCGCACTGATAGCGAGATTTATCAGGACGATATTGATCGCGTGGAAAAGGCGAGCGTGCAGGCCGTGCCGTTGTCGCCGAACCGCACGGTCGTGCACAATATCACCCGTGAATTCATCGTGGACGGCGTCGGAGACATCATCGATCCGCTCGGGCTTTCCGGAAGCCGGCTTGAGGTGTCCAGCGTTATCGTCGATGCGTTTGCGCCGCACGTGAAAGCCATCATCCGCGTGGTGGAACTCGCCGGAGGGCATATCGGCGGGATCATCGTGAATCCGCTTGCCGCAGGCCGCGCAACGCTCAGCAAATCGCAGAAAGAACTTGGCGTTGTTCTCATCGACATCGGCACGGGGACGACCGGCATCGCTATATATGAAGAACAAAAACTGGTGAATATGTCCGTGTTCCCTGTCGGTGCGGGGAATGTGACGAACGATGTCGCGATCCGACTGAAAATTCCCGTCGCCGCCGCGGAGAATCTGAAGTTGAACTACGGTTATGCCATCGCGAGCGATATCAACATCCGCGAGAACATCGATATCGAGAAATTCGCGCCGGAAATGCATGGCATGATATCCCGCCGACTGGTCGCCGAAACGATGGAAGTTCGGCTTGCAGAAATCATGGATCTGGTGAATACTGAGCTCAAATTATCGGGAAAGGTTGGGCGTCTTGCCGGCGGGGCGGTTTTCGTCGGCGGGGGATCAAAGCTTCCGGGCCTTACGGAGCTTGCGCGGAGCGAATTGCGGCTCTCGACCCAGATCGGTTGTACGTCGCGGGATGGTTGGGTCGTGGAATCCGACGAGTTCACTGATACTTTTGAAGATCCGGAATTTGCCGTTGCGCTGGGGCTCGCGATGACCGGAACGGAGAAAGAGGGATGGCCCGCAGACGCTTCTCCCGGATTACATAAAAAATTATTGCGCTACTTCCTTCCTTAATCATCATGGCAAAAACGAAATCAGCAAAACCGAGGCGCGAGCGGCCGCAATCGTCCCTTTCGCCGCTTGTCATTAAGGTCGTCGGCATCGGTGGCGGCGGCGGGAACGCCGTTGCGCGCATCAGCAAAGAATTCGTCCGTGGCGTTGAGTTCATCGCCATTAATACGGACCACCAAGACCTTGATTACTGCGAGGTTCGTCGGAAAGTCTACATCGGCAAGAATTTGACGCATGGCCTTGGTACCGGCATGAATCCCGAGCTTGGGCGCCAGGCTGCGGAGGAAAATCGTTCGGAGATCGCGGAGGCATTGAACGGCGCCGATCTCGTATTTCTTGCCGCGGGTCTCGGCGGCGGCACCGGTTCGGGCACGACGCCCATCGTTGCGGAAGTGGCAAAACAGATGGGAGCGCTCACGCTCGCATTCGTCACGAAGCCTTTTACGTTCGAGGGAAGTCAGCGACAGCGCATTGCGGAGGACGCGCTCGTAAAACTTAAAGACAAGGTGGATGCATTGATCGTTGTTCCGAACGACCGCATTTTCACTATCATCAGCAAAGAGACGCCTATTCTCAAGGCATTCGAGGCTATAGACGATGTGCTGCGGAACGCCCTTATGGGCCTTGTAGAGCTCATCGTGACGCCGGGCATCGTGAACGTCGATTTCGCGGACGTGCGCGCCGTGGTGCAGGACGCCGGTTCGGCCATCGTCGGTATCGGCGTCGCGTCGGGCCAGGACCGTGCGGTCCAGGCCGTGAATCAGGCATTGAACTCTCCGCTCTTGGAAGTGAATCCGGAGGGCGCGACCGGAGTTCTTCTCGGTATTTCCGGCGGGCGCGATATGCGCATGCAGGAGATCAGTGAAGCGGCGAAGATCGTCGCGCAGACCATCGACCCGTCTGCTCGCATCATTTTTGGTGCATATCACGACCGGAAGATGAAACCGAACCAGTTGAAGATAACGCTCATCGCCACAGGCTTCGGAAATACGGGCTCTTCGGCGTCGCTCTTCGGCGAAGGCAAGGGATTCTTCGGCGGGCGCAGTCCGGTGTTTCCGGCCGAGGAAATGAAAGCGCGCGAAGAAGGGAAGGGCAAACAACCGGAGGAGCTCCTGTTCGTGAAAAAAGAGAAACCCGTTGATTCGGCAGAAAAAGAAGAGAAGGGGAAGGAGAACAAAAAGACCGACGCGGACGCCTGGGACATACCTACCTTTCTGCGGAGAAAGAAGAAGTAGATAGGTCACAGCGGGAAAGGGGTCGGGGAAACGGGAGTTTCCCCGTGGCGGAGCACACGAACCGATGGGTTCGTGGGAGCGGCTTGCTGTATGGCGAGCCGCGACGTGGGACATACCTACCTTTCTGCGACGTAAAAAGAAGTAAGAGCAGATGATAACGCCCCGCATGCGGGGCGTTATCTGTTATTCTTCGTCGCTTCGCGGGCCTTCGATCGCCATTGGTTCAATATCCATCGCTTCACCGGTTATTTTCAGCACATCCTTGTCTACCTTCTTGAATTCCTTTGAAGCGGCGTTATACATATTCACGGTCGTGCCAAGGTGTGTTCCGAGCTTTCGCATGTATTCTTCATAGCTCACGAGGTGTTTTCCGAGCAACTCCACATTCTGCCGTATCTCTTTCGCTGACTCCTCGATTTTCAGGGCATTCAGACCTTGGAGGACTGTTTGGAGATAGGCAAGGAACGACGTGGGGGATACGATAATAACGTGTCGTTCTTTGAACGCGTATTCGATAAGGTCGCGCGTATTCACTTTGACGGCACCGACCTGGGCGATAAGAAGGTCGTAGTAAATGGCTTCGTGGGGAATGAACATGAATGCGAAGTCCATCGTTCCTTCGGCGGGTTTTACGTACTTCGCGGTCTCGTCGATCCGGTTTTTCAGGTCGCTCTTGAAGGTTTTTTCCAGACGTTCCCGTTCCAGCGGATCCTTCTCTTCGGTGAGGCGGTTGTAGTTCTCAATGGAAAACTTTGAATCAATAGGAATGACCTTGTCGCGTACGAAGACGACGGCGTCCACGATGGTGCCGTCCTTGAAGGGATATTGCATTTGATAACTGCCCGGCGGGAGGACGTTCTTCAAAAGCGTTTCCAAATAATATTCACCGAGGATGCCGCGCTGTTTGGGATTCTTCAAAATATCCTGCAGGTTCTGCAATTGGTCGGCGAAGCTGATGACCTGCTTGTTCGTTTCGTCAAGCCGCGTGAGTTTTTCGGTGACGTCTTGGATGATCTTCGCCGATTGGCCGAACTGCTCGCGCATCGCCTTGGTGGAGTCTCCAAGCTTTGCATCAAGCGTCCGGGTGAGTTCGTTCAGCTGATTCTGGAGAAGGAGGAGGGATTGGTCCGCCGGTTTTTCCTCCCGACCGCGACGGATAGCCGTCCAGACGGCATAGAGGCCGCCGGTGAGGATGACGAGGGTGATGACGAGCAACGTTTCCATCATGGCCATTGTATCCTACCCCGTTTCTTGGCAGAGACAAAATCGGATTTTGCTTTCGCGTTCCGGATAAACTGCTTCGCGCGGAAGAGCGAGGCGGTGCGGTAGGCCGGACGTCCGGGACGACTGCCGACTTTATGATGCTGTTTCATATAGCTCAATATCCCGCGAATTCCTCGGTTCTGATATTGTCCGGATCAATGCCGGCGCCTTCGGCGATGGGGAGCATTGCGGAGACGAACGCCGGCGGGCCGACGATGTAGGCGATAGGGGACGGGTTGCCGGCCTTCTGCGATGTGAGGCGGACGAGGTGGGTGCGCAGCATCGGTTCGGTGATCTGTCCGACCTCGTGGATCCAATCCTTCGGTTGTTCGTCAGTTATCGTCGGGATGAATATGAAGGCATGGTTTTCCCTTGCCCATGCTTCAAAGTCGGCGAGGAATGCGGCGCTCGCGACGGTGCGGTTCGAATAGAGCAGCATAAGGTTGTGGGGGAGCTTTCGATATATCGCGTCCGCGATGATGGAACGGATCGGCGTGATGCCGATGCCGCCGACAAGGAATAGCGCCGGGCGGTCGGCGTTCTTATGAAGGACGAACGAGCCCATCGGTGCGGATACGTGCACTTTTGTGCCGAGCGGGACGTTC
>JBEEJO010000004.1:0-29902 GCA_041169145.1 Candidatus Parcubacteria bacterium
AGGAATCCGCGTGGAGCATGTTCCCCAAAACGATGAACTTGGTGGTATCCGTGCCGCCCGGCATGACTTCCCGCAGGAACCACTCCCACGGCTTGTCCCGCCCCTCGACCGTCTTCACCGACTCGATATCCTCGATGTCGTCCACGATCACGAGATCGGGGCGGTATTGTTTGTGCTTGAATCCCCGGATGCTCTGTCCGACGGAGCCAATCATGATTCTCGCGCCGAACTTCGGGATGACGATCGTGTCGAGCGTCCACTGGTCCGGCAGTTGTTTGAATGGTCCGATGTCCTCCTTGAGGAGCCCGCTCCCTTCGAGCTTGTCGCGGATGTTCGTGAGTATGTGGCGGGCCTTTTGCGCCGTACCGCCCAAAATCAGAACGAACTTCTTCTGCGGCTTCCCGACGATCGACCAGATGGCGCAGGATTCGGCCATGATCGTGGTCTTGCCGCTCTCGCGGAATCCGGCGACGACCGAGAGATGCGTGTCCTGATCCTCGCACATCGAGAACATCTCGTAGTGGAAGGGGGCTGGTTCCTTCGTGCGGTGGTCGAAGTAGTAGAGATCGAAGAAGAGGGAGTGGCTCGACCACGCCATCGCGCGTCGGACGACCGGGTCGTCCAGCGACTCGTTAACCTTCTTTGTTCGATTTTTTCGATGGGTCATAGTTCTTTTTACGCTTCGCGTCCATCTTGAGCGCGGCGCGGATGACAGCCTTTTGTTCGGGGGAGAGCGTCTCCGGGTCCTGAGTCACGCGCCCGCTCAGCTCGAGCTTCGGCGCATAGCGTTTGTGGTTGTGTGACAGCCACAGGGAAATCGCCTGAAACTTCCGCTCCTTGATGAGGCTGATGAGTTGGCTCTCGCTCAAGTCGTTCACGAGGAGGATGCCCTCGGCGAGCGCATCGTCCACCGCCTTCGCGAACTCCGGGCTCTGATTCCGCATGCGGTAGTAGGTGGCACGGGAGATGCCCGTGCGCTCGCAGGCGAACTGGAGAATGGGCGTTTTCTTCAAGTGCTCGATGAACGCGAGCTTTTGCTTGTCCTTGATCATGGTTCTATTCGATTTTCGTCGCTTTCCGACCCGTGAGGCGTTCCCAGCGGTTCCGGATAACCTCGGCGTACACGTTCGACTTTTCCATCAGGCGGCAGCGCCGCCCCAGTTTCTCCGCTGTAATCAGGGTGGACCCGCTGCCCCCGAACGTTTCAATCACGATATCGCCGCGCTGGGTCAACACTTTCATGTACGGCAATAATATTTCCACGGGCTTCGTGCCGAATATGATGCCCTGACCCGAGCTCTTTTCATCCGCCGCTTTGTAGTCGATGAAGTCAGTTGGACAGTACTTCTTGCCTTTTTGGTATGGTTCCCAGTGAGGCGATCCCGAAGTGGCGAAGATCGCATTCTCGTATTCCTGTTGCAGGAGATTTTCTTCGTCTTCAAGATTCAACGCGGCATCGCCGCTCGTACCCACGAGCGCGACATCCGTCTTGTTGAAGAATTTGTACTTCGCGGAAAATCCCTGCACCCGGTTCGGTAGCCGCCACGTAATCGTGTTGCGGTACTTCCAGTGCGCCTCAAGCGCGTTCCAGATGGTGCGGAGGTTCTTGGGATTCTCGAAGACGATGATGGAGAAGTCCGGCTTCTGGATCTTCGCCACGTTCGCCATCCAGAGTTCCGTGAAATTCGGCGGCAGCACGTCCGTCTCCAAGTATTTCCGGTCGCGCTTCAAGCCGAATCCCTCGGTCGGTTTCCCGTTTTTCTTTTTACCCTTCAGATAATCGAGGATGTATGGGGGGTCGCAGAGACACATGTCCGCCTTTTCTCCGTTCATGAGCTTTAGGATGTCCGCCTCGATGGTGGAATCGCCAATCATCATGCGATGGTCGCCCAACTGCCAGACCTCGCCCTTCCGCATTTCGATGTTGTCGATGTTCAATTTCTTCAACTCTTTTTCCAAGTCGAAGACCTCCGGCGATTCGTCGACGGCAAAGGCCCTGTCCAACTCCTCGCTCGTGAATCCGATCTGTTGCAGAAGGTCCTCGCCGAATTCGGCGAGCATCTCCCAGTTCCAGTCACCCGTGTTGCGATTCAAGCGCAGGCACAATTCTTTTTCCCGCTTGAGATCGGGTATGCTGATGCGGACGATGGGCACGGTTTCGATCTTGAGGGTCTTCGCGACCGAGAGGCGAAAGTTGCCTCCGATTACGATGCCCTCGCGCCCCGGAGCGCTGTTCACGAGGAGCGGGTCCACCAATCCGTATTGCCGTATCGATTCGGCGAGTTGCTTCGTGGCTTCTTCGCTCCACGTCCGAGGGTTATAGCTCGGGGAGCGCAACGAGGTCGTCGGGACGTACTCGACCGCGATGCGGTCTTTAATTGTTGTATTCATTTTATTGTGTTTATTTTTTATCGATTTTCACTTTCGCGATGCGGAGAAACGCTTCGACTTCCGCAGCCTTGCCCATTGCGATCGCCCGTTCACCCAAGCTGTCGATCACGTCCGGGACGCGGTCCCGCGTCCAGCTTTCGACCGCCCGGTCTACCAGCGCGTTGAATTGCGGATGCCGCTTCCAATCCGTGAGCGTGTCTTGCGACACTCCGATTTTTGCCGCGAATTCCTTCTGGGTTTCCTGCTCGCGCAAGCGGCGCGGCGTGGCTTTCCAATTAACGAATTCGATGAACTCGACGGTCAATTTAATGTCTGGAATGGTGGCCTTCTTATCGGAGTAAATCGCAGTCGGCTTACTGGTGTTTGAAACCATAATTTATGTTTATTAAGTTATTTTCTACGACCTAAAAACGGACACCTTGGAGGTATCCGTTGTTTGGAGAAAAAGTAAAAGGCAAAACCCAAAGAACAACGGATAACCGTCATTCCTTCGATTTTGCCTTCTCGACGCCTGCGGGCTGTAGGGTCATAGACCACCGCACTGCGTCCAGTTTGTGAACAAAATCCTTGCAAACAGACCGTTGGGCGCTAAAGATATTTTGCCTCTTGGGGGCTCCCTATGATTGGGGTAACGCGCGAACTATTTGTGGCAAGGAAAGCTACTGACTTGTTTCAAGGTACGACCCCATTTTACTCCGTCTTCCTAAAGACGGTCAAAAGAGCGATGTCCACAAAAATCGGATTAGGGAAAATGAGACAGCCCCGTTTTGGGGTCTCATTTTTCTCACGTCTCATTCGGAGACCCCAACCCACAAGCCTCAATTTGCCCCCCTCGCGCAGACCTCAAAGAACGCTTACACTGATTGCATACCTGGGGCACTTAACCCGAGTGTCCCGCCAAGCGTCAACGAAGAATATCTTCGCCATACATTCATGTCAGACACCATGAAAAAAGCAGGAGCTCATGCTGTATTAGTGAGTAGCTCGGGTAAGATTGTTTTGGTTGCGAAGGGCATGGAGTATGCATATTTCAAAAATAACGCCGGGAAAGTTTCTATGTTCGGAGGTGGAATGGAGGCTGGCGAAGAACCGCTGGCCGCGTTGAAAAGGGAGCTTCGCGAAGAACTTGGGCTTGATATTTCCGCAAATGAAGTAAGTGCGCTGAACACCTATCAAAAGACCGAAGAGCAGGATGGCGGAGACGCAAGTATCCATGTGTTCATGGTAAAAGGAATTGACTCCGCCGCATTAAAGATCCAGAAAGAAAGCGCAGACGTTGCGACAAAGGACGCGAACGAGAGAATCATAGAGGGCACGGCTGATGAATTACTTACGCGCCCAGATCTAACCAGAATCACAAGGCTTGCTCTTGAAGATTTCGTTAAAAATCCAAACCCACAGGCCTGAGAGAATCCATTGCCCCGACCCGCAGAGAACACGTTTCGCATCCGCCATACAGACCAAGAAGGTCCTTAGGAGAACGGAACGCCCGGTCTTTCGACCGGGCGTTCTAGATTTTCACACGCTCAACTATCGTCTACGGATTCCCGAGGCAGTCGTCGTAGCTGTCCGCCATCGTCACACTGATCAGCGTGTAGTAGTTCACGAGGCCGCGGTCATCCTGCGTGCCGCTCTTGAGCAACGCGTCCGTGTTGGGATAGCGCGCAAGGATCTCTTCGGCCTGGGCGAAGTAGTGATCTGCCGAGTCCAGAAAAGGCTCGCAATTCCCCGCGGCCGCCGAACTGAGGGTCAGCCTCGGCCGGCGAGATTTGCCTATCGCGATAACGAACGCGTCACGATCGGATTTCGTGTTCAGCGTTTGGAGGTTCTTCAGGTATTCCAGCCGCTCATCAACGGTCGGAACCTCGCGCTCGGTGATAACCTTGCCGAATTGGAACGCGCCGAACGCCATTCCGAAGATGACGACGACGCCGAGAAAGGACAGAATGCCAGTTTTGGTCATGATAGTGTTATTGGAATGTGCACTTCAGCGGGAATTCCTGGGCAGACGACCTCATGAAGTAATCATAGTTTCCGGAACCTGCGTATCGCACGTTTTGCGGCGGCTGCGAGACCTGGCGCAACTTGAACGCCAACGAACCGCCGACAACGATGGCTCCCACAAGGAAACCAAGGATCGCGGCGACGAATTTCTCGTCATGAGCCATTCTCATGGATGGGTGTATATTTGGTGAATGACCATACCAGTGGACTTGTTATAAGTATACACAACCGCCCCTATGGGGCGGTGTGGATATGGGCCGATGCCCAAGAACAAGCGGGGGACAACGTTCCCCATACGGACGAACCGCTTCTTACCGTTCTGCTTGCGCGGACAGGAAATTAAAGGGCGATACACCGGCGAACAGCTTCATGCGAAGGCCGATGAGCGCTCCGGCAACGAGTACGCCAGCCAGAAACCCGATGGCGGTGAACAGGACTGTTGTTTTCGTGATGTGATGCACGGTATGTTGGTTCTCCATGATGCGACCCTTTAGGATGATGAGCGATTATGAACAGTATACCATACCCGGACCTCTAGGAAGAGCGAAGATCAGACGTTGATGCGGACGATGAGCGCGAAAGCGACAAGGAATCCGATGAGGAAGAACATCGCGCTGAAGAGTACCCATGTTCGAGTCCGAAACCGACTTACGATGATGAACCGCCGCTCGAAGCCCTTCAGGAACTTATTCACATTCACGTCCACTTTGCGTTCTTTGGTATGTTCGTCAGCAAAGCGGATGGAGTAGTTGCCGTACGTCTTGATCAAGTCGCGGCGGGAAACGATGCCAACCAGTTTGTTCTGGGTGTCCACGACGAGCAGAGGATTGATCTTGTGGTGTTCGGCGAAAGTTTTTGCGACCTCTTCAACCGATGCGGAGTCCAACATGGTGAACGGTTCCTGGTTCATCGCATCCTGCACTTTCATCTCCATGATCTGCTTCATCTCGTCCGAAATGAGGCTCGCATCATGCCCATAGAGGTCTATCTCCTGCATGAGCTTGATGAAGGTTGGCAGGTGAAGCGACGACCCCTTGATGATGAGGTCGTACTCCGTCAAGATACCGAGAACGCGACCCTCCGCATCCGTGACGGGCAATCCGCGGAAATCTTTTGCAACAAGGAGGTTCGCCGCCGCCATGAGGGGCGAATCCGGCCGAACCGCGATCGGCGACGGGGTCATGATGTCTTTTACCGATGCGCTCATACGGCTCAGTATACCATTCTTTACCGGCCTGCGGCCGATGACGCTCTTGGTGGGCGGGGTGGGAGTCGGACCCACATGCCTTACGGCACACCATTTTAAGTGGTGCGTGTATACCATTCCACCACCCGCCCCATTTTCACTCTGGGCTTCGGTGTATAGCGTATCGCGGCCGCTGTTTCAGGGCAACTGCCGGTATGCGGACGGATCGGCGGGCCGGGAGTCGTAACGTGATATAATGGACATATGAACTCCGAGCATATGTATCTGCTCTATGCCATGGTGTTCGTTCTTGGCATGTTCCTCGCCGGACTAATCGCGCTTCGAATGGGCGACGGTTCGCTCACCGGATTCATTCAGGACCACCTCATGAGTGGTATTGCCTCGGAGCTTCCGGAACTCGCGGCATCGGTGCCCGTCGTTTCCGGCCCGTTCGTGGAACATTTTGCGATCTCGCTTGCGGGAACCGTGGCGAACGCAGGCCGCTCCGCGACGCCGGAATTCCAAAGCGTATTTCAGATCGATATGAATAACAGAACAGGCGTGTTCCTTGCCTCCGATATGGCGGTTGCCGCAATACCGTTCCACATCAGTATGGAGGGAAGCAGTCTGCGTTCCGTGAACGGGTTATGGGGCGGTGCGCCCGTAGGGACGCATCTCGTGCGCCTTTGCGCAGATATAACGCACAAAGTTGCGGAAGTGAGCGAAGAGAATAATTGTGGTCCGGCGGCATCGGTAACGGTGATCCCACAGGTACGGTAAGGGCACGAACAGAGCCGCGATCCGCGGTTTTGCTGTTTTGGCATTTGGAGCGTGAGGCCACGGTGGGGATCGCACCCACAGATAGCGGTTTTGCAGACCGCCGCGTTTACTAATTCGCCACGTGGCCGGTTTCCGTATTATCCTCGCGAAGCAGGATTTTTTCAATATCCGCGGCTTTTTCCGGCCCGTGGTCTATCGCGAACCGGATCCGCGGCATCGGACGGATGTTCATTTTTCGGTTGAGGTAGTGATGGATATCTCCGGTCCTTTGTGCGAGCTGATCGAGCGCTTCCGATGCTTTTTCTGACGGGATAACGCTCACGAAGATATCGGCCCACGCAAAACTCGGTTCAACAGTGACATCGGTGACGGTAACGAGGGCGCCGTCAAAATCAAAATCGCGCAGAAGAAGCTTCGCGGTCTCATCGCGTATAACGCCTGCGACGCGGAGTGCCCTGAAATTCATACGTCCTATGCCTTAACGACGAGCTTATCGCCTTTTTGAACGGTGACGCTCGCGTTGACGAGCAAGCCGCACTCGCTGCCCACGGAGACCTGCGATACGTCCTCTTTCTGCGCCTGCAGGTTCACGACGCGTCCGCGCCCGACAACAACACCCGCACGTTCCATTTCAAAAGCCGCGCGAATCTTGAGTACGCCCTCAATAACTTTTCCGCCGATGACCTGCTTGTTCAATCGCGCCTCATTGAAAACCGCAAGGACGTCCAGAATGCCTTCCGCGTCCACATGTCCTGCCGCGGCATAGTCCTCCATTGCTTTGACGAGATGATAGATGACGTCTGCCGAGAGGATGGTCACGGCATTTGCCTCGGCGAGCGTCTTCGCCGCCTTGTCCACGCGTCCGGCGAACGATGCGATGACGGCTTTGGTGGAAATGGCGAGTTTCACGTCGTTGTCCACCACATCGCCAACGGTTTCCGCGACGATGTGCGGCGGACGTCCCGCAAGCGTCATGCTGCGGATGATCTGCGAGAGCGCTTCAAGCGAGCCGCCATCCTTCGCTTTCAGGATGATATTCAATGAATTTTCTGGCCGTTCCGTTTGTGCCTGTTGTTTCGTTCCGTTGCCGTTCGTTGTTGCAACGGATGCCGCGCCCGCGCCGGCGGCAAATCGTTCGCCGACCTGCGGGAGAGATTCAAATCCGACGATGACGGCAGGGGAAGAAGGCTCCAGCGTCTTTGCCGACTCGCCCAGGAAGTTCTCCAATATCTTCACTTTGCCGCGCGCGGACGGGGTTGCGATCTCATCGCCGAAGCGGAGCGTGCCGTTCTTCACGATGACCGATGCTTCGTTCCCGCGCCGGCGGTCCATGCGCGACTCGAGGACGAATCCTTCCGCCGGAAGCGATGGGTCATAGGTTAGGTTTTCCAATTCCGCCGCGAGAAGCACAAGGTCAAGCAATTCGGGAATGCCCGCGCCGCTTTTTGACGAGATGGATTCATAGCTCACATGCCCGCCGTAGCCCTCCAAGAGCACCCCGGCCGCCGTGAGGTCATTCTTCACCTTATCAAGATCCGCGCCAGATTTATCTACCTTCGTAATGGCCACGATGAACGGCGTTTTCGCATCGTTCAAGATTTTGATGGATTCCTGCGTTTGGGGTTTCACACCTTCGTCAGCCGCGACGACGAGAATGGCGAGATCCGCGACATCGCATCCGCGGCAACGCATCTGCGTGAACGCCTCGTGGCCGGGCGTGTCGATGAACGTTATTTTTCCCGACGCTTGCGGTCGGGACCCCGACCCCGCTTGCGCGGGCGTCGGGGCTTTTACGTCTATCTCATACGCGCCGACGGCCTGCGTGATGCCGCCCGCCTCCCGTGCGACGACGTTCGTCTTACGGATGTAATCCAAAAGAGATGTCTTGCCATGGTCGACATGGCCAACGACAACGACGATCGGCGGCCGAGGTTTGAGTTGTATGTCTGATTTCTGAGCCATAAAGCGTTCACAGTGTAGCCCGAATGGTTGATAAAATCAATGTTTTTTTGTATGGTGATGGAGCGATTTAGGAAGGCGGTCCCGCGTCGGCGGGATAGCTTTACAAGGAACGGAGAGGTGGCCGAGCGGTCCAAGGCAGCAGGTTGCTAACCTGTGCCCGTCTAAAAGCGGGCCGTGGGTTCGAATCCCACCCTCTCCGCAGACAGCTGAGACCGTGTTAGTAAGACCGTCCCGCACAAGGCGGAGTTTTTGTCGTATGTCTATGCACAGAGCGACTTCATAAATCGCGGATAAGAAATAGGGCGCCACGATGCGCGTGGCGCCCTTCGACGTTGTCGTCCTCTAGAGCGAGCTCGCCGCTATCGCGGCATTGATTTCCCGGAGGAACCAGGGGTCGGTCTTCTCCGCGATGGGCAGGATGTACTGGGTCGTCTCCGTTACGTACCGCTGCCGCCGCTCTCCGTTCCACGTCGCCATGTCACGGATGTTGTCGAGCCGGTCGGCGAGTTTCACGAGCCGCACCGCTTCTTCCGCTCCAGCGATTGCTTCGAAGTACTTCTCCGTCGGCTTCTTCGTGCGGTCGTGGATCTGGCCCGTCAGGGGATCGAAGATGGGGACGTACTTCGACAGGATGTAGAGCCGTTCCCAGATGACGTTTGGGAAAAGGTCCACGATGACGGTAAGCGGTGTGTTCGTGTCCTCCACCACGTCATGCAGTAGCGCCGTCGTGATGGTGTCCTTGTCGCGAGCACCCCGCTCGATGAGCGTGATGGCCACGCGGCGGGGATGCTCGAAGTAACGGTCGCCGTTGTCGCGCGGCGTCTGCGGGCGGTGCGCGTTCTTCGCGAGCCAGTAGGCGACCTGGATCTGGGTCAAGTCGCCGGACGGGAGGCCGCGAAGGAGTCCGAAAAACTTTGCACGGTTCATGCGGTCGTCCATCGTGCCCTCCTTGAGCAGATAGATTTTGGATACCGAAAAGAGCTTGCCAGGAAGGATATGCCAGACGCCAAACGGAGGCAAGCATTGTCGGAAAATCGGCCCCTATAATGTTCTTGACTCCGGCGGCTATTCATAGTAAAACGCAGTCAACACACGGAACGGATTCCGGGTGTTGACTGCTCTTTCACATCGTAAATAAGGAAAGGAGAGTATCGGAATGCAACGATCTGCGGAAGAGATAAAGATGCGTTGCAGGTCGATTCTCGGTCGACCGGACGTCGTATCGTTGGTCGCCAAGAGCAGTAGTCCCACGGCAGCCCATGACATGGCGATGGAAGCCACGGGAGACCAGGAAACCGCGAAAGCGGCGCGCTGGCTCGCGGTGCTCCGCAGGGACTACCCTTCGACCTACCACGAAGTTCTCAGCCACGCCCAGAGCGGCACGGCACGGAAAGGAAAAGGAGATGAAGAACCTGTACGCACGTGACCTGTCGCGCCAACTCTCGGACGGTGCACAGGTGGAGTTCTGCGGCTGGGTGAAATCCCGCCGCAAGCACAACCAAGTCGTTTTCCTTGACGTCTGCGATTCCACCGGCGCGGTCCAAGTTGTCATCGAAAAGGCCCGAGTCGGCGAAAACGCATTCGGGAGGGCCAGACGGGTCGCTCTCGAGTCGGCAGTGAAAATCGTCGGGACGTTGAAAAGTGGCGGACAGAACCCTCTCGGGGAGATCGTCGCCGAAGACGTCGAAGTGATCGGACAGGCGACTTTGCACGTTTCGCCCCAGCCGCGTTCGGAGATCGACGTCTTTGATCCGCGGCTCCAGGAGCAGCTTCTCACGAAGAGGCACCTCTACCTTCGCAATCCGAAGATCACGGCGATGCTGCAGTTCCGGCACGTGCTCATGAGAGCCGTGCACGAATGGTTCGACCAACACGGCTTCGTCGAGATCCACGCCCCGATTCTGACTCCGACGCCACTCTACGACGACCGAACGCCGATTGGCCTCCAGGTCCACGGTCAACACGTATACCTGACGCAGTGCGTCGGGTTCTACCTGGAGCAGACCGTTCACGCCATCGAGAAGATCTACAACATCGGCCCGAGCTTCCGGGCGGAAGAGAGCCGTTCAAAGAGGCATCTCATGGAGTACTGGCACATCAAGGCGGAACTGGCGTTCGTCGGTTTCGAGGATATGGTCGCGGTCGTGGAGTCGTTCATCCGTGACGTGAGTCGACGATGCGCTTCTGATGGCGCCGACTACGCGGCGGTCATCGGGACCACGGTGTGTCAGGATGGAACCAATCCGCCATTCCCGCGTATCGACTACGCGGAGGCGGTCGAATGGCTCAAATCGCAGGGGCTCGCCATGGAATTTGGCAAGAGCCTTGGTTCCGACGAGGAAGCCCTGCTCAGTAAGCGATTTGGCGAAACGCCGTTCTGGGTCGTGGGCATCCCACGTTCAATCGAGCCGTTCCCGTACGTGATCGACAGTGTCGACACGCGACGGACGAAGACGGCGGATCTGATCGCGAGCAGAGGATTCGGCGAACTCCTCGGAGTCGCCGAGAAGATCCACGAGCTGGCCATGCTCGACGAACGACTTGCCGAAAAGGGCAAGGCCGGTGACGAACGTTACGCGTGGCTTCGGGAGTTGCGTCAGTACGGCTGCGTTCCGCACGGCGGTTTCGGCGCGGGTGTCGAGCGGTTAATCCGTTGGTTACTAGGCATCCCACACGTAAGGGATGTGATCCCGTTCCCGAGGACATTCCGTCGCAAGATTCACCCGTAACACTAAGGCACGAAAGGAGACAAGGAAATGGAACGAACGTTTGTCGAACTCCTGCCACAGTGCATCGATCAGGTGGTACGCATCGCGGGCTTCGTAGAGAAGATCCGCGCTCTGAAGACGATGCAGTTCGTCGTGGTCCAGGACCGTACGGGCTCCGTCCAAGTGAGCAACCAACTCGGAAGGGTCCGGAGCGGACTCGAAGTCGAGCTCGGCGTGACGCTCGAAGAGGAGATCAACACCCTCACGCCCGGTTCCACCATCGAAGTCATCGGGACGGTCAAGGCGAATCCGGCGGTGAAGCTCGGGGGGCTCGAAGTGGTTCCCCAGACCATCGTCATCCACGGCATCGGCGAATCCCCGTTGCCGCTCGACTCGAAGAGCGGCCCGGAGGTTCGCCTGGACTGGCGATTCCTCGACCTGCGCTCTCCGCGCAACCTGCTGATCTTCAAGATTCAGACGGCGGCGGAGCATGCGATGCGTTCCTTCTGGAAGTCGGAAGGTTTCGTCGAGCTCCACTCCCCGAAGTTCATGGGGAGCGCGAGCGAGTCCGGAGCCGAACTCTTCCGGGTCGAGTACTTCGACCGCACGGCGTATCTGGCGCAGAGCCCTCAGTTCTACAAGCAGATGGCGATGGCGGCCGGGTTCGACCGGGTGTTCGAGATAGGTCCGGTCTTCCGGGCGAATCCGTCGTTTACGTCGCGGCACGACACCGAGTTCACCAGCGTAGACGTGGAAATCTCGTGGATCGAATCCCACGAGGACGTGATGCGACTCGAGGAACGCTGGCTTCGCCACGTCCTCGGCGTCCTGAAGGACGAGCTCGGCGACGCCATCAAGACGAACTTCGGCATCGAGGTCGTCGTGCCGGAGACACCGTTCCCCCGGGTAACCATGGAAGAAGCGTACGAGATCCTGGGAGGCATGGGCCACCGCATCGAACGAGGGGAGAAGGGAGACCTCGACCCCGAAGGCGAGCGGTTGCTGTGCCAGCACTTCAACGAGAAGGCGGGACACGAGTTCGTCTTCGTCACGGAGTACCCAGCGGCGGTGCGGCCGTTCTACCACATGCGCAACAAGTACAAGCCCCACGTCACGAAGAGCTTCGACCTGCTGTGGAAGGGGCTTGAAGTGACGACGGGCGCGCAACGGGAACACCGCTACGGAGTCCTCGTGGAACAGGCCAGGGAGAAGGGTGTCTCGCTCGAGCCCATCCAGTACTACCTGGACTTCTTCCGCTACGGATGTCCTCCGCACGGAGGGTACGGCTTCGGTCTCACGCGGATGCTCATGGTGCTGCTCGGCCTGAAGAACGTCCGCGAGGCGACCTACGTCTATCGGGGCGTGAACCGGCTCACGCCGTAACGAACATCGGTCAACGCGAAAAACATGCCCGGGAAGCACGCGCTTCCCGGGCCTTTTCTTACCCGCTAATTTTCAAAAAGAAAGTATGTCGAACAAAATTCGATGTGTACCCGCTTTTGGTTTAGTTTTTGGGCCAACTCTTTTGCCAGATCAGCAAGCATTTCTTGCGCTTCTTCATCCGATGCATCCTCTCTAATCATTCCTTTGTAATGGAATGCAGGTTCGTGTTGCGACGAAACATTGGGTCCTTCAACCCAGGGATATATAAATTGGCCTTCCAAAAGGGTTCCAACCGCAACTTTCTTACCGGTCTTAGTTCTCCGCTCCAGCCAGTTTTGGATTACTGAACGAGCATCGACAAGCGTATGAACAGGGCCGCCAAGATCATATCCTTCCCGCAGCCCGCACGAGATTTGAAAGGGTCTATAGGGCTTTTTTTCCATGGGTCGTTTATCTTTACTTTACAAGCAAATTATACAATACTTCTGGCAATCCGATAAGGCATGTTGGCTTGCCGGAGGGTTCTTTGAATCATCTAACTTGGAGGGTAGAGGTATGAGTAAGTACCTTTCCACTGTCGCAAAGTCTGGCCAGGTGAATACGCCGCCAGGCAGCTACCTGACCGTGAAGGAATGGGCGCGAAATTCCTTCATGAGTGAGAAGTCAATGCTTCTTGAAGTCGGTTGCTCCACTGGATTCATCGCCATCGAAATGGCTCGCTATACCGGCGCGACGTGTATTGGAGTTGACCTTCACGAAGGAAGTATCGTCGCCGCTCGCCGGAACGTTGATAGGTACATCGCGGACAAGGTTTCCTTTCAGCAAGGAGATGCGGGAAACCTTCCTTTCGGGAACGACTTCTTCAGTCACGTTGTAGTCGGCGGGCATCTGCCATTTATTCAGTCCACCGAAAGAAAACGCCACGTCGCTGAAGCAACGCGCATCTTGAGGCCGTGGGGATACATGTTGGTTGCGTTGTACTACTACCACGCGTCTCCGCCACGGGAACTCGTCGATGAATTCAACGCCAGAATTGGCACAAAGCTTTCGCCAAGCGGAGACAGAGCCTACTGGACACAACTCTTCGACGATCTTCCGCTCGTGATGGAGTACGAAGCCGAGTACGAAGTCATTCCGGGCGACGACGTACGTATTCGCCAGTACGTGGAGCAGATGCGCTCGGGGACAAGGGACGACTGGCGAGATTATCTCCGACTCTTCAACGAAAACGGCCACTTCTTGAGCTACTTCGTCCGGGTCTATAGGAAGGTTCCAAGTGAACCGGATCTCATGTTGCAGATTCCGCGTGGCGGCATCTACAGCGTGAGGCGGAAATCGAGTCAAGACCGCTGACCCTAAAAGGCAGTAAGCAACGGAGATAAACAGTGAACGAGATAGATCAAGACGCCTACCTGGCCTACGCGAAAAGCTTCACCGAAGCTGAGCGTGGGCTCATCGACGAATTCGAGCGGTGGCTCCCGTCGGCTCTGATAGACTGCCATGCCCACTGCAACCTGGCGGAGCATGTACGGTTCGTGGACGAAAAGGCGCGCCGCCACATGCTTTCGACCTTCCCGAGCTTCAGCTTGGACGAATCGGAGGAATGGCACCGACGGCTTCATCCGGGAAAATCCATCCGGGCGTTGCGGTTCCCGAAGACGTTTCGCGGCATCGATCACAAGAGTGCGAACGCATATCTTCTGGGCGAAAGTCCGGGAGAGGACCGGATCGCGCTGTACGGTCTGCCCGACGACGTGGAGTACACCATCAAGATGCTGGAGCACCCACGGGTCTCGGCCCTCAAAATGTATCACTCGTATCTCGAACCGACGGCGACCGAGATCTACCAGTACTTCCCGAAAGCGGTGCTGGCGGTGGCGCAAGAGCGGGGCATCCCAATCATCCTTCACCCTCCCCGGGCTGTCACGGAGTGCCTGGACCAGATCGTGAAACTCTTCGATGACTTTCCGTGCCTTCGGGTCTGCATGGCGCACATCGGCCTGACAAAAAGCGTTCGGCCGGGACTTGAGAAAGCGCTCGCGACGATCGCCGCACACCCCCTCGTGTGTTTCGACACCGCCCTGGTGCCGTCCGCCGAGGTCGTCAGTCTCGCAATGAGCGTCGCTGGGTCGGATCGGGTGATGTACGGCTCGGACCAGCCGCTCCATCTGATTCGCTCGGCGGCGTACCACCACCCACGACTTGGGGAAAGGATTGTCACCGAGTTCCCGTATCACTGGGTCGATCGGGACGAGCAGCGGGAGTACGGCCATCTCGCGGTCGGCGTGACGCACGCCCACTGGCAGGCGTTGCGCGCGATCAAGGACGCCGTGACCAAACTGCCGCTCAAGGATCAGGAGAAGGTCAAACAACAGCTCTTTCACGACAACGCGGAATCGTTCTACGGTTTCTGACGATGTCGTAATCCGGAAGGGCCCGACCGCATGCGGTCGGGCCTCGTTCTTTTATCCTCGAATCTTTTTCGCTAGCTCGGACAATTTTGCGTCATCACCTCGCTTGTAGTCGTGCGAAGAGATATACCCTTCGTACTGGTCAAAATATTTATCGACGTTCGATTTGATTGGTTTCCACTCGGCAAGCCTCGTCCCGTGCATCGGGAATAATTTGGCATGGATATGGTCGACGCCGAACCCCTCGAAAATCATACCGGTTCGTCCGACATCTTCAAGTTTTGCATCAAGCAGTTTCGCCGTTTTTTTCACGGCAGATAATAGGCCGGTGATAACGCTATCCGGCAAGTCGAATGCGTAGGAGGGATAATGTTCTTTAGTGATGACTACTGAGAAACCTTCCGTGTTCGGGAATATAGAAAGGAAAGCTAGATGCTTTTCATCCTCCCATATTTTATGGGACGGAGCTTCTCCTTTCGCGATTTTGCAGAAGATACAGTCCATGTTTTCAAATGATAGCGTTTACGTGAAAAATAGCAATTGCAAGCGAAGTCGCTGTTTTCGTCATAAGAATCAGTTTACTTCAAGCGTGGAGCGAGAAGTCGAGTTCATAGGCGATATCAAAGATGAACCAGCCGGTTCGAGTCCTTTCGCCTCTGTGGACAAATCGGAATAATTGAGGAAAATCAAGATAATGGCGAACGGGCGACCGTGCCAGTTAGATTCCTCCCGCCCCCGCAATGAACCAAAACAGGGACGGTCTTGTACCGCCCCTGTTCTAGTTTTATGGTGAGAGTGGGATTCGAACGCCGGAGGGGGTCGGGGAACCGCGCCGGTTCCCCGTGTAGGAATGAGCGGAGCGGATTCAAAACCGAGGGTTTTGAAAGCGCATTCGCCGCAGGCGAAGCGCAGGTCGTGAGAATCCCACCCTCTCCGTATCATAAAGATATGAGCATCAATAAGGCCTGGCACGAGAAGAACAAGATGCCGAAGGATCCGAAGCCGGATGAACGGATGAAATGGCACATCGCGCATCTCAAGTATTGTGAGTGCTATCCCGTTTCCGAAAAGCTCCGGAAGGAACTGGAGGATTTCAAAAAGAAGAAATGAAGGAGGCGGTCTACGTCGCTCTTTTGCGCGGCATCAACGTCGGTGGGAACAAGACCGTGAGCATGGCGAAGCTCAAGGCGTGCTTCGAAGCGCTCGGCTACCGGAATGTGCGGACGTATATCAATAGCGGGAATGTTATTTTCACCCCCCCGTCCGGTTCGCCGAGGATCATTGTCAAAAAGATAGAAGCCGCGCTCAAAAAGGAGTTCCGGCACGATATCCGGGTCCTTTTGCGCACGACGGCTCAGATGCGAGCCGTCTGCAAAAAGATACCGGCGGACTGGAAGAACGACGCCGAGCGGAGAGTGGATGTCATCTTCCTCTGGGGCGAAGTGGACAAGCCCGGCGTCTTGAAGGAGATAGAAACGAACAAAGCTGTGGATACGCTCATCTATGTAAAAGGCGCGGTCATTTGGAGTTTCGAGCGAATAAACTACAACAAGAGCCGGATGCGCAAATTCATCGGCACCTATATTTACAAGCACATGACCGCCCGGAACGTGAACACGACCCGCAAGCTCCTCGCCCTGATGGAGGAATAGAAAGTGTTATCATTATCCTCTTATGACCGAGACCAGCACGGTGCACAAATTGCCAGCGGATCTGCGAAAAGCCATTACTTCTGCTCCGCTGGCGCGAGCAGCGTGGGAGGACATAACACCGCTCGCTCGCAGTGAATGGATCTGCTGGGTTACATCCGGCAAAAAAGCGGAAACGCGGGGTATCCGCATAAAGAAGGCGCTCTCAAAGCTCAAAGGCGGAATGCGCCGGCCTTGCTGCTGGGCCGGGTGCCCTCACCGTTGAATGGCTGGAATAGAAACGGCAAGATCAGAACGGACCGTATACCGTCATCTGAGCGCGTGGGTTCCCATAGCGATGTCCCTCGCTGTGCTGATGATGATCCTGAGCTATGTGGCATTCGATATTCAAGAGAATAATGTGGTGTGCGCCGCCGGTGTTTGCAGGCAGGATGAAGGCGTGGCCGCCCACGTCTTCCAGCTTTGGATAGTGGTCGAATTCTTCATGATCGGTTTTTTTGCGATCAGATGGCTCCCGCAATCTCCAAGACAGGCGTTGGTCGTTCTGGCGCTCCAGATCGCTGCCGCTCTCGTGCCGTTATCCATCGTGTTTCTCCTTGAGCTATGATCCCAGCGTTCCCTTTTGTGCTTTCCCCGGATTGAGCTACAATAGGGGAAACCGTCACGAGTAACCAACACCCATCACAAACACATGGCGAAAAATGCGAATGCCGCGTTCATGAAGCCGATGCAGGTTTCGGAGGAGCTTGCGGCTGTGGTCGGAAAGGGGCCGATGCCCCGGTCGGAGGTCGTCAAGAAATTGTGGGTCTATATCAAGAGCCACGACTTGCAGGACGCGAAGAATAAGCGGAATATCAACGCCGACGCGGCCTTGAAAGCGGTCTTCGGCGGGAAAGCCGTGGTGAACATGTTCGAGATGACGAAGCTCGTTTCCAAACACCTCTCCTAAACGCTATTGGTGGGATACGGAACCCCGGAGCGGCCTAGCGGCCGCTCCGGGGTTGGTTTGTGCAACATCTTGCCCAAATACGATAGGTGGGTATGATTTTCGTAGAACATGTGAAGAAAGGAGGTCACAGATGCGTCGTGTTTTGCGGGAATACTCGCGCGTCGCCTGGAACGAACACATGTGCGACCTGTGCGGCTCACCCATTCTACCCGGCGATTATTACGACGGCATCGTGCAAGTAGATACCTACGATCCGCCGCGCGCCGGCATGCGGAAGCGCTTCCATGTGGGGAAGTATCACAACTCCCCCTATTGCCCAGATGATTTCTTCGATTTGGAGAAGGAGTTCCTGAAAGAGGAGGAAAATGTCGACGAGGCAGAACTTGAAGACGATGAACTGCCCCGGGCGGCGTAGATGGCGGTGTTGCCGTGCGCAACACCGCCAGTCCGTTTATAGGGGATAACTGAGATTTGACGAGACATCTACCCATCCTATAATTAAGGAAACGAATATACACCTATTTGTACCACCTATGGGACGAAAACGTACATTCAGCAAAGAACACGTTCTGATGGCGATAGAGTCGTGGTTGGTGAAGTATGGCCAGCCGCCGACGGTGGAGGAGCTTCGCGAAGAGCTTGGATTGGGTTCAACGCGGACGGCTTTGGGCTATCTGGAATGGCTGGAGGAGTCCGGTGACATTGAACGCTGGTCCGGTGCGCGGGGCATCAAGCTCCTGAAGCGGCCGAACGAGGGGATGGAGACGGTGATGATACCGCTTGTCGGCGAGGCGCCCGCAGGTCCGATGATGGTGACGGAACAGAACATCACGAACTGGATACGCCTGCCGAAAAAATTTCTGAAGCCGGCGGCCGGAACATATTTTCTCTTGCGCGTGCGCGGGAACTCCATGAATAAGGCGGAGGTCATCGGCGGAAAGATCGAGGACGGCGACTTGGTGCTCATCCGGCAGGAGAGTACGGCAAACGCTGGCGACATCATCGTGGCGCTCATAGATGGCGCGGTGACCATTAAGCGGCTGATGGGAAAGCCCGGCAACTGGTTCCTGCGTCCCGAGACGACCGAGCAAGGCCACTATCCCATCGTGCTCGACGAACGCTTCCGCGTGCAGGGCATCGTCACGATGGTGGTCAAGAATGGGGCGGAACTCCTGGAGGAGTAAAGAAGTTCAAATCCACGACCGGCAGCAATGGACAAAAAGATCCGACCAAAACGGGCTACGCCCGGATCAAAAAAGTCGCGGCAATCGATTCGGGGAGTTTCTTGACTTACCTTTGGCGCGAGAGTATGGTCATGCCCGAGAGGCGCTCTTGGTCTTCAATGCAAGAACCGATCGCAACCATGAAGCACAATTATTTTGGAATGGCCGTAGCGGTCATTGGATCGATTGCCCTTATGGGAATACCCATGGGCGTGTTCGCGGCCGATGATAGTCAATACAACAACGGATACAATAACGGCTATAACAACGGATATAACAACGGGTATAACAATGGCTACAACAATAACTACAACAACGGCTACAATAACGGCTACAACAACGGCTACAACAACGGATATAACAACGGATATAACAACGGCTACAATAATAACTACAACAATGGATACAACAACGGCTACATCTACGAAGACGCTACGGGAACAGTAGTGGTTTCGGGTCCGACACTGACTATAGCCTCATCTCCGGCATCGGAACCGGCGAAGGATGTACGCGCGAACACCGACGCGGGCGCGGTATTTGCGGTCCAGTTTTCGGCAAGCAACGTTGAAGATATCCGCGTGACGGATATTGTGGTGACTGACAGCGTTACCGGTACGACGGCGGACGGCATCCCATCATTCTACGACATGACGCTCTGGGATGGCGGGACGCTTCTCGCCGGGCCGGTGCCGCTCATCATGTCCGGCGCAACCACGGGAAAGTCAACGTTCAATCTTGGCGGGGGAGTGGTGGTACCGAAGAATGGCTCAAAAACCATTGTATTGAAGGGAAAGGTGTTGCCCACCAACTCCGGCGGTGTTCTTATCGGTTCGATCCATACATTCTCTGTGGCGAGCGCGAACGACATTGTGGCTATGGGAAAGGACTCGACCGGCAACACCCAGGTTCAGGGTTCGGCAACGGGCAATGCGATGACGGTGGTGCCTGCAATATTCTAGTCCGAGATCGCAAGGGCGGTTTGGATGTGGATGTGGAATCGTCCGCAGAGTTTCCTTCGGACGTTTAAGCTCGAGTCGCTTAGTAGGCCATCTTCCACTTCATTCTTCACCCGCGGAAGTTCTCATTGTTGATAACCATAAGCGGAGGCCACGGGAAAATGCGCGAGCAAGGCGCTGTTTTTTCCTTCTTGATCAGCGTAAGCTTTCACCTTTGGCGAAGCTATCGGAATCCAGCCAAGCTCGGTTCCCGCCCTGGCGGGATTGGCCGGATGAGATGCAGGCGGCGGTTCGTCGCCCCGACGTTCGGAATTTTAATATAGACAAAGAAGTCGGGGTCCCGACCTTGCGTCGGGACAGGAACGAACCGAACGCCGGTTCACCAAAGGTGAAAACTGGAGCCAGTTGACAAAGTCCAGGTAAAGGAGTACCATACCGGTGTAAGTTTCTTTTGTTTACCTGCACTTATCTCTTCTTCTAAGAGGGATGTAGGCCAAGGGGCAAAGAAGGTTGGGTCCACATACATTAATCAAAAGGACCCCAGGTCGGCTTACATCACTCAGCAGTTAAGAATACATGGGTAAAAAGTTATACGTCGGCGGATTGTCATACAACACGACGCAGGACACGCTTCAGTCGAGCTTCGCTCAGGCTGGTACCGTGACGTCTGCGTCCATTGTGATGGACAAGATGACCGGACGCTCCCGGGGTTTCGGTTTCGTTGAATTTGCAACGGACGAAGAGGCCCAGAAAGCTATCGAGCTTTGGAACGGGAAAGAATTGGATGGACGCACCCTCACGGTGAACGTCGCCCGCCCGATGGAGCCTCGCGCTCCTCGGTCCGGTGGTGGCGATCGCGGTGGCCGCGGTGGCGACCGCTGGTAATCCTCGGATTATCGGAATCAAAACCCCCTCGAAAGAGGGGGTTTTGATTTTCTGAGCGTTGATCGCCGCCGCGACATCAGCCGCCGGTTTTGGTGGATGTGCAGTCAAGATTGACCTTCGTGCCGCTCGCATTTTTTATACTCATCGTGCCTCCGGTTGTGCCCAGAGAGAGCATGAACGATGCTCCGAGCGATACGCTCGCGCTTTTATCCTCCGCTTCCGCGATGAGCTGGCCCATGAGGTCGTTTGGAACTTTACATGTGAACGTCACCGCCTGTTTCGTAACGGTTTGAGATAGAGCGCATGTGCCTTGTTCTCTGCCGAGGACGGTGAACGCTCCGGGCGCATCACCGATGAACGAAAGCTGTGCCTGGCCGCAGTTCTTCATGGCAGCATCCGCGCAGGCGATGGCAGCCGCTTCTTCGGGGGTTTGCGGCGATGAAGGTGGAGTTCCGAAGACGAGGCCGGTCACGATCTCACTTCGTATACTGCCGCAGTTCTGTCGTTCGGGTGCCGTCGGCATAGCAACCGTCGATGATGGCGCTGCCGGAACGTTTGCGGAAATATTTTCTGCCGGAGAAAGCTGAGATTTCAGCGCGAAAAATGCCCATATGATACCGCCAATCACCATGACCGTGCCGACGCCTACGGCCAGCACTCCGATGAGCCAACCCGCCGGACGTCCGGAGATCGGCTTGCCGACACCAACCGCCGTGGGAGCATCGGTTTTCAACACGGGCGGCTCCGCTGGCGGAGCCGCGGGCGGATTTTGAGCGGGCAAAAATGCCTCGCCCACCAGGTTCGCATCCCATCCGGCGGAAAGGAGATTGCTGCGGATGTCGCTATCCGAAGCCCCGGTCTTTCGCGCTTCTTCGATGTATGCCAGTAATTCCGGACTCACAACGCCAGTATATCACAAACCGCGGCCGTCCGATGGTATACTACACGCATGGATTTCGGAGGACATAAGGACAAACTGAACCAGCGTATCGTCTTGAGCCCCGAAGAGGCGAGGGCGCTGCGAAAAGCGGCAGGATTGTCGGAGGAGCTGCCAGCAGAATCGACTCCGGCGGTTCCACTCCACGAGGAACCGCGCGAAGAGCGGCGGGAAATCCCTTTTGAACAGGACGCGAATCCGACCATGCAGATAGATGCGCGAGAGGTCCGCAAACGGCTCGCAGAAGAAGAGGCGCGCCTCGCGGAAGAGAAAAAGGCGGAATTACTGAAGGCCATCGGAGATAATCTGGATGATCTGATGCCCGATACAAAAAAATGAAACGCACGCCATATTGGTTCCGCCCCGCGCGATTCTTAGAGTTCTTTGCCGCGTATTATCCCGTAAGCGTTGAGGGGTGGATCGTGACCATTGCGTCCGTTCTCGCATTCGCCGTGGTCTTCGCAGATGTGGATGCGCACTCGCATTCCGGTTCGGATACGCTGATCGGCGTCGCGCCGTGGATGATAACTATTTTTGTCGTGTTCGACGTTACTTGTCGGTGGAAGGGAGAGTACCCGAACTGGTGGAGCTCGCCCGAACGATCGAAGGACACCGGTCGAGCGGGAAAGGGGAAGGTACGGACGTAGTCGGGGCCGCGGGAATGCGGCCCCTTGCGTTTTTTTGTTGCCGGCGTATACTCGTTGCCAGAACTTCATCACACGCGGTTCACGAGCTGGGTGCGCAACGCACCACGGCAAAACCACGCCAGACCACGGACGAACAGAGGCTCGTACCTGAGGGGGTGCCAATGGGACGTGGCTGCCGTTCAGCTCCTTACCACCCGTAGCGCGCGGATAGCGCGTACTGGGTGGAAAGGAACCCCTCTAGTGGGGGGTTGGAAGGCCTGAGGATTCGTCCTAGGCCGCTCGCGCAGACGCGCATCGGGGTTGCGGTGGCGGAAGCCGCCGAGATTCAGCGGGAGACCGTTGAGAAACCGTTGATGCCGGTAGGGATTACGACGATTCCAAGGCCAGGTTCAAGCCAACAGGACAAACGGCTACACGCCAACGTCCCAAAGGCAGATCGAAGAAACGCCTTGATCGCTCGGGACGCATTCCCGAAAGCCTCGGTTAGGTACCTAACCACCGCAACCCCACCTCGATAGGGACCGGCCATATGGTCGGTCCTTACTGATTTTTTCGGCTCGATTTCAATGATTTTTGGTTTGCGGAAATGACCCATCCCGTGGTACGATACAGGTGCCGGCGAGTACGGTCTTTCTTTTTGTAATGGCTAAAAACGTCAAGAAAAATAAGGGAAAAACGGCGTCCGCACCATCAGCGAACGGGAGTTCGTATACCGCAAAAGATATCTACGTTCTTGAAGGTCTTGAGCCGGTCCGCAAGCGGCCCGGCATGTACATCGGTTCAACGGGAACCGACGGATTGCACCACCTTGTTTGGGAAGTCGTAGATAACTCCATCGACGAAGCGATGGGAGGCTTCGCGAAGAACATCACGGTTGAACTTCTTCCGAAAGGATTGGTCGCCGTCACGGACGACGGCCGCGGCATTCCGGTTGAGATGCATAAGCAGACGAAGAAATCCGCGCTCGAGACCGTGATGACCACGCTCCATGCCGGCGGCAAATTCGGCGGCGAGTCGTATAAAGTATCCGGCGGTCTGCATGGCGTAGGCGTCTCCGTGGTGAACGCGCTTTCCGAATGGCTGAAGGTTGAGGTCCAGCGCGACGGCGGCATCTTTGCGCAGGAATATGAGCGCGGGAAGCCGAAAGCAAAAGTGAAGCGCATCGGCGCGTCCAAGCTGACCGGCACGAAAGTGACCTTCCTGCCCGACAAAGAGATATTCGCGACGATGGAATATAGCGACAAGAAAGTGCTGGACCACTTGCGCCAGCAGGCATACCTCACGAAGGGTGTGCGGCTCAATATTTTGGATAAGCGCGTAGTGCCCCATAACAGCTACGGGTTCTATTTCGAAGGCGGATTGAAATCATTCGTAAAATATCTCGCCCGCGACGAGAAACAGTTGCAGGAAGAGATCTTCTACGTGCACAAAGAACAATCCGCGACCGCGGAGTCGGAACAGGCGGAAGGCGAAGCGCCCGCCGCGACGAAAGAAAAGCGGAAAAGCGTGTCAATGGATGTGGAGCTCGCCTTTACATATGTAGAGGACATTGAAACGCGCGAACTGTCCTTTGCGAACAATATCTACACGCCGGACGGCGGTATGCACCTGACGGGGTTTCGCTCGGCGCTCACGCGCACGCTGAACGCCTATGCCCGGGGCGAAAAATACCTGAAGGAGAAGGATGAAAACCTCACGAGCGACGACACGCGCGAGGGGCTCGTAGCGGTCGTGTCCGTGAAGCTTCACGAGCCGCAGTTCGAGGGCCAGACGAAAGCGCGGCTTGGAAATCCAGAAGCCCGCACCGCCGTTGAGACCGTGGCGAACGAAGCACTCAAGGAATTTTTGGAAAAACATCCGCAGGAAGGGCGCCGGATGGTGGAGAAAGTATTGCTCGCCGCGAAGGCGCGCATGGCCGCGAAAGCCGCGAAAGATACGGTACTCCGCAAAGGAGCGCTTGAGGGGCTCACGCTGCCGGGCAAGCTCGCCGATTGCTCGTCGCGGAACGCCGCGGAATCCGAACTCTTCATCGTAGAGGGGGACTCGGCAGGCGGTTCGGCGAAAATGGGCCGCGATCGGCGCACGCAGGCCATCCTGCCGGTGAAGGGCAAAATATTGAACGTGGAAAAAGCGCGGATAGACAAGATGCTCGCGAACGCCGAGATACGCTCGGTCGTCATCGCCATGGGAACGGCTATCGCCGACAATTTCGACCTTTCGAAGCTCCGCTATCACAAGATCGTCATCATGTCCGATGCGGACGTTGACGGCGCGCACATCCGCACGCTGTTCCTCACGCTGTTCTACCGCTACTTCCCGCAAGTGATAGAGAGCGGCCATTTGTACATCGCCGAACCGCCGCTCTTCCGCATCCAATCGGGCAAGGAGGTGCGCTACGCATTTAACGATGCGCAGAAGGACAAGTTTGTCGCGGAAATGGCAAAGAAAAAACAGGAAGCGAAGGATAAAAAGCAGGGCAAGGAGGAAAAAATTCCGGCAGATGACGCCGCAGCGGAAGAGGGCGTCACGGAAAGCGAAGGCGGAGAGAAGATCGCGGGCGTGACCATCCAGCGGTATAAGGGGTTGGGCGAAATGAACGCGAACCAGTTGTGGGACACGACGATGAATCCCGAAACGCGCACGATGAAGCAGGTCGCCGTGGAGGACGCCGAAAAAGCGGACCGCCTGTTCAATATCCTGATGGGCGACCAGGTGGAGCCCCGTAAGCAGTTCATCCAAGCGCACGCGGCCGCCGTTCGGAATCTTGATGTGTAGGCAGGCACGTCTTACGCACACCCACATCCCTCAGCGAAGCGGTATACTATCCGCATGAACCTAAATTCCATGTCGAAATGGGTCGTTCTTGGCTGCGCTCTCGTTGCCGCAGCAGTAGCCATGTTCATCGCCTTCGGCAGCGCGATGAACCCGAAAGTCGCTCAGGTCTCTTTCATGCGCTCGGATGCCGCTGCGGGAGACAATGCAGCGTATGTGTCGCAAACAGTTCCGACATCGCTTGTAGTCGGACAAACCGCAACGGTTTCCATCACGATGCGGAATACCGGCCAGGCGTCATGGACCGCAGCGGGACTGTATCGCCTCGGTTCGCAGAACCCGCAGGACAATCTCACGTGGGGAGTGGGGCGCCTCTTTCTTCCTGCGAATGTAACCGTGAACCCGAACGGCACATGGACGTTCACATTCAACATCAGAGCGCCGGCCACACCGAACACGTACAACTTCCAGTGGCGGATGTTGCAGGAGTCGGTTGCCTGGTTCGGCGACTATACGCCCAACGTCGCGATCACCGTAACATCGGGCGATAACGCGCAGTTCGTCTCGCAGGCCGTGCCCACGACTATGGTCACCGGCCAGTCATACACGGTATCGGTCACGATGAAAAATATTGGCACGAGCACCTGGACGGCTGCGCAGAAATATCGCCTCGGCTCGCAGAATCCTCAGGACAATACGACATGGGGAAACACGATAAACGTCCCGCCGGTGGTAAGCCGGATCCCGATCTCCGGCGACATAGCGCCTCAGGCTACATCAACGTTCAGCTTTACCGTCACCGCCCCCACCGCTCCAGGCCAATACAACTTCCAGTGGCGGATGGTGCGGGAGTCGGTTGCCTGGTTCGGCGAATTCTCTCCGAACATCGTTATAAACGTCCAACAGGCAAAAAATGACGCACTGTTCATTTCTCAAGATGTTCCGACTTCTATCGCTGCGGGCCAAACAGCCGCAGTCACGATCGTAATGAAGAATACCGGCCAGACCACGTGGACCGCGGCGGGATCGTATCGCCTCGGTTCGCAGAACCCGCAGGACAATACGACCTGGGGCACAAGGGGCCGCATGGACCTTCTCCCGGGCGATAGCGTGCCGCCGGGTGGCACCAAGGCATTCTTGTTCCCCATCAAAGCTCCCTCGACGCCCGGCACGTACAATCTCCAGTGGAAAATGCTCCGAGAACAGGTTGAATGGTTCGGAGGCGCAACGCAAAACATCCCTATTACGGTAACAGCCGCTCCGGTCATACCCCTGTACGATACGCCGCAAAAAACAGTTGGCTATTATCTCTATGGGGATGGGAGCGACCTCGACAATGTCGCGGGATATACAAATTGGAACTTGATCGTAGGTTATCCGAAATTGCCGATCACTGTCGCGCAGACAGCCGCTGAGAAAGCAAAGCGTTACGGGATGAAAATAACACTCACTTGTGCCTGGGGTGATCTGAAGGGCGATCCCGTTGCCTTTGATAGTGCGTGGGCAGCGTGTCGTCCCATCGCCGACGAATTCCAAAAGAGAGGCGTCCTCCACTCATACTATGTGGCCGACGAGCCTATGGGGAACGGCATATCTTTTGCTGAATTAGCCCGCCGCATCGCGATCGTGAAAAAAGCGGGATTTCCCACATTGGTTGTCGAGCAAGGCGGAGCCATCGACAAATTCCACCCGCCGGCTGACTACTATGGGGTGGACTGGTATGTAATAAATACCGGTTGGGTTCGAGATGCTTTACGCGCACATAAGGAATTCAATTTTTATGTTGCTTATGCGTTCCGCGCCACCGACCCTAAAAATCCAGAATATGGAACCACCATGCCTGATCAATGGGATCAAGCGGCAATCGCACGGGAAGCGAACATAGGACTTATGTGGTGGACATGGCTTCCCAGCTTTGAGAACGGGGCGTATGCCGGCATCGGGAGCGATCCTGCTGTACAGTACATCCATCGTCAGATATCCGCAGGCATCATCACAACGAAACCGACCGCGGCATTGAACCCCATACCGGCGACGCTTTATTCCGGTCAGTCGCTTGGAACCATAAGCGGAACGGCATCCGACATCGTAAGCATCCAAAAAATGAAGGTCGTCATCCGCTACAAACCCAATGCGGACGACACCTGCAACGCCGAAACGCAAGACTGGAACGGCACGGCATGGGTACCGGGATGTAAGGTAGAGAACCAGATCACACCGACGTTCACCCCCGGCATTTCAGTGGTGTGGTCAACCTCAAGCACTCCGCCCGCCGCACAGATGAAGCCTGGACTGTATCATGTGAATGTCGCCGCATATCGGACGACCGACCCATATGTTGCTGGAAATCCATTTGTCTTTTCCGGTTGGAAAGTCACGAATGTCACGGTAGAAACATCGACAGTAAGGTATTGAAGGACATCCTCCCGAGTCGGAACGAAGCTGCTCGAGATTCCCGTATGCCGGGCAGCGGACGCCGGTTCATATCGGTTCCTCTTGCGTTTTCGTGGCGCGTTCGTATAATGGGAGCTACGCGCTCCAATGCTTGGAAAGATAAGCCATTTTCTTGAAGAATCACGCGCGGAGTTTCGGCATGTGAACTGGCCGACGCGCGATGAAGCCCTGCGACTCACGGGGGTCGTTATTTTTTTGTCCGTCGCTCTCGCCGTGTTCCTCGGCGCATTCGACTATCTCTTCAGCTATCTCTTGAAAGCGTTCGTCTTGAAATCCTAAACCGCACGCATGATGACCGAAGCCATAAAAAAGACGACTGCGCGGCAATGGTATGCCGTCCACACCTACTCGGGCTATGAGGAGGCCGTTGCGCGCTATCTGAAACAGCGCATCGAATCCCTGGAGATGGGAGACAAGATATTCCAGGTCATCGTACCGAAAGAGAAGAAGATACGCGTGAAAGGCGGCCGCCGGACGGTGATCGAGGAAAAGATCTATCCGGGTTATGTGCTCGTGGATATGGTGCTTTCCGAGGATTCCTGGTACGTGGTGCGGAACACGCCGCGGGTAACGGGGTTCGTTGGGACTGACAATACGACGCCAACCCCGCTTTCCAAAGATGAAGTGGACGCGCTTCTTGGCCGCATGGGCAAAGAAGAGAGCACGTTCAATGTGGACTTGCGCGTGGGCGACCTCGTGAAGATAACCGACGGCCCGTTCAAGGACTACGACGGAAAGATATCGGAGATCGACGAAGAAAAAGGCCGCGTGCGGGTCATGGTGCCTATCTTCGGCCGCGACACGGCCGTTGACCTGGATTCGCTCCAGGTAAAGAAGGTGTAACTTGACGCCGCAACAGAACAAGAGTAGAAACCACTATTATGGAAAACGAAAAAGATATTATGCCGGATGTGACCGGTGAGCGTATGCAGGATATCGTTCAGGTAGAGAAGTACATGAAGTATTTTGACGAGATGAAGCAGCACGCCGTTCCCGAAGATCGGGAAACGCTGGAAAAGTGCGCGAAAGCGACATGGATGCTACAGCAGGAATGGCAGCGTCTTCAGGACGCCAGGGAGTTGGCGAAAGACGATGTGGAAACATTTTGGAAGAACTTTGGGGGCGAATTTCCCGCTGAGTACGAGGCGGTGCAGAAAGACAGCGCGACGGACCGTCCGGCGGCGTAGAACAACCTTATGGCAAAAGAAATAAAAACAGTCCTCAAACTGCAGCTTGAAGCAGGCAAAGCGAATCCCGCTCCGCCGGTCGGCACGGCGTTGGGGCCGCACGGCGTGAACATCGCGGAATTCTGCAAACAATTCAACGAGGCAACAAAAGACATGACGGGCGACGTGGTGCCCGCGGAGATAACTATTTTCGTCGACCGTTCGTTCACGTTCAAGCTGAAAACCCCGCCGGTCGCGTCGCTCTTGAAGAAGGCCGCAGGTTTGGAGAAGGGCGCAGCGAATCCCTTGACGACCAAAGTCGGCAAGGTGACGAAAGCCGATGTGCGCGCCATCGCCGAACGCAAGATGCCGGACTTGAACACCGACAGTGTTGAGGCGGCGATGAAGATCGTGGAAGGGACGGCGAGGAGTATGGGAATAGAAGTTACGCAGTAAATTCAACTCTGTACGTTTTGGTAGTAAAACGTCTTTCTGATAGTATCAGAAAGACGTTTTACTCTTATGTACAAGAACCCACACCCCGGAAAGTTCATCGTATTCGAAGGTCTGGATGGTTCCGGTAAAACATTGCAGGGCGAAATGCTCGAAACGCGCCTCCGAACTGCGGGCAAACAAGTCACCTTGACCTGCGAGCCAACGAGGGACGGGACGCTCGCGGAGCAGATCAAAGACATTCTGAAACATCGAGTGCGCGCCAGCATTGAAACACTTCAACGTCTTATCAGCGAAGATCGTCGTGAGCACCTCGACCGCATTATCATCCCGGCGCTCAAAAAAGGGGACATCGTGATCTCTGATCGGTATTTTTTCTCCGGGTTTGCCTATGGCGTGTCGGAGGTGCCGCTTGAACGGCTTATTGAGATGAACAACGATTTTATCCTTCCGGACATGACGTTCGTTCTTACCGTTGCTCCGGAGATTTGCATTGAGCGTATCAACCGGCGGCTGGAGGATGCCGCAATGCAAGCAGAATTTTTTGAGCAGAGTGAAAAACTGAGGAAAGTCATGGTGGGCTACGAATCACTCAAAACTCGCTTTCCCGACATGATCTTCCTGGACGGCGAACGGCCCCCCGACAAAATACACGCCGATATTGTGATGAAAGTGGAAAGTATCCTAGAATAGCACTTATGGCAGACTACACGCCGACAATCGGGCTGGAAGTTCATGCCGAATTGAAGACGCGGACGAAAATGTTCTGCGATTGCACGAACGACCCGGACGAAAAACGCGCCAACACGAACGTTTGTCCGGTCTGTATGGGCCATCCCGGCGCGCTCCCGACCATCAACAAACAGGCGGTGGAGCATGTATTGAAGGCTGGTCTCGCGATCGGCGCGGAAGTGAACCCGGTTTCCAAGTTCGACCGCAAAAATTATTTTTACCCCGACCTACCAAAGGGATATCAGATATCCCAA
>JBEEJO010000005.1:0-28634 GCA_041169145.1 Candidatus Parcubacteria bacterium
AAGACGTACGCAGCCAGCGGCCAAAAAGAGCATCACTATGCCGTAGGAAAGCGCATAGGGGCTTTTGAGGAATACCAGCGTGTTCTGGATGCCGATCTTCGCTACTTCAAGGTTCGCATGTCGTGATACTCCCTGGAGCGTCTCAATGATACCGTACGGGGAACACTGCATCACAAGAACATATGCGATGAACGCAAACCCATAGACCGCGACAATGCTTGCCGCCGCGCGGCGAAAGGGATATCGGGCGGCGTAGTAGAGGCCAACGAGAAGCGGCGCGAACATTGCGCCGAACGGATGGATCGCCGGCATAATGCCCACTACGACCGCGAAACATGTGAGTATGTGCCACTGCCGACGCGCGTACCACGCGACAAGGCATGCCGTAATGAGCAGAAGCCCTTCAAAAGTTTCCGGGCGCGCCATCATGTTCCACGCTGCGCGGAACATGATGACCAGCACCGCAGAAATGAGCACGGCGCCGTACATCGTAAAGGAGCGTCCATTGAGCGTCGCAATCTTGTAGAAAAAAAACGCAATAAGGAGTGCTGTTACCCCGGCAAGGATCCCTGCAATAAGCATCGCCTGTTGTGGAAATGGGATCGGGATCGCTCGTGATGTTAGCGAACCGATAAGAAGCGGCCAAAGCGGCGGGAAATACAGATACCGATCTCCTCCCGTGGGGTCGCCCCAGGACGTACGCGTATCGGTCAGCGGATTGTTAAGCCCGTGTCCGCCCGCGACGCTTACGGCGGCAGGCATGAAGAATACAGCATCATGATAACCGTTCAGCGCATATCCCGTTGCGCCGAACGCGATTGTTATACCGGCAATAAGGACCGTGGCTGCTGCAAGGAGTATCGTTGCTCTGTTTGCCATATCGATGAGCGCTAAAAATCGTACTTTCCCAACCGGTATTTGATCATGATACCGATGACCTGGAATCCGTATCGAATATTCTTCACGTAACTTACCTCATCGGCATACAGCGTCGGAATGGGGATCTCTTTCACTCGCAATCCTTTTTTCGCACCGACCAATAGCATCTCTCCGTCAAAATGGAATGTGTCGGAAAGTTTCCTGAATGGAATGGTTTGGAGCGCCTTCCGCGAATACAACATGTATCCCGAGTGATACTCGGAAAATCGCAGGCCGTACGCCCAATTTTCCAGCGTGCTCAAGACGATATTCGCAACGAACTTATAGAGCGGCATACCGCCCTTCAGGGCGTTGCGCCTTTCCATCATGCGCGAACCTTGCACAATATCCGCGCTTTCCTCTTCAAGCGGCCTGAGGAGTTCGGGTAGTTTCTCGGGTGCATACTGGCCGTCGGAGTGGAGCAGAACGGCAATATCCGCGCCTTGCTTCAGCGCTTCGGTGAATCCGCTTTTTTGCGCTCGGGCATATCCTTCGTTCATCGACTTGTCCATGACCGCGATCTTCTCTTTCCACCGCGACTGCACCTCGGCTATTTTCTTCTTCGTGCCATCAGTCGAACCGTCATTCACGATGAGAGCTGAAATGTTCTTTTCCCATATCCCTTTGGGAATGCGCTCAAAGACCGAGAGGAGTTTCTTCTCGGCGTTATACGCCGGCACGACGATGATGATCTTCTTGCCGCCCGCCATGGATGGACTAGAACATCTTGTCCTTCCACGTCTTCGGCGTTTTCGGACTTATGATCTCCAGATCCAAATGATAGTGGAAAGGTTTCACGCCGCGAGTTTGAATGTGACCGATCATATCACGCAAACCGTGCTCAAGGGTTGTCGTTGTCTTGTACCCAAGCATTTTCCGAGCTTTTTCCGCGCTACACGTTGCAAGCTTCACCTCGTTCGGTCTGTCCGGCATATAGACGGGCTTCAGGGGGAAATCCAGAAGTCGTGCAACCGTGGACGCGAGCGTATTAATGGTGATGAACTCCTCGTCCGGACCGACATTCACCACCTGCCCAACAACACTTTTATCAAAAGCCATTTTTTCCAGCGGCTCAACCACATCCTGTACGAACGAGAAGCATCGTTTCTGTTCCCCGTCGCCGTAGATGACCGGCTGGCGGTTCTGCAACATTAAATTGATCATAATGGACGCAACGTTCCGATACGGGTCGTCGTACTTCTGCCGAGGACCGATAATGTTGTGCGGAACGGCAATGACATATTCGATACCATGCGTCTCGCACAAATTCCGCACGGTAAGCTCGGCGGCATATTTCGCGATGCCGTAGGGGTCTTGCGGTTTCGGTGTCATGTCCTCCGTGAACGGGACGCGCTCCTGCGTGCCATAGCGCGCCATACTGGAGCAGAATACGAATCGCTTGATCTTGTTCGCGATACCAGCAGAAAGGACCGACACGGTGATGTCGTATACGTTCCGCGTCACGAGATGCGGCGAAAAAACGCTCAATCCCTCGTAGGCCGTTGCGGCACAATGATAAATAACATCCACACCCTCCGTAACACGGGCCATCGCCGCGCGATCCGTGCAATCAAGGGAATGAAACTCAACGCCCGGAGGGACGTTGTCCAAATAGCCGCCCAGGAGGTTATCTACGCCGATCACCCGATGGCCGCGCTCTAGGAACCGCTCGGCGAGATAGCTGCCCAAGAAGCCAGCGGCGCCAGTAATAAAAATGGTCTTCTTTTCCACGTGCATTCCCTATAATAGCCAGAGAGCGCGAGAACGTCAAAAAATCTAACTTTCCCGAATTGCTTTTCGGAGGTCTTCGTTCACTTGTTCCAGGGTCTCCAAAAAACGGACATCGACGTCCGCTTGTTTCGCGAACGCGAGAAGAGCCCGGACATCTTTCGGCAGGCAGGCGCCGCCGTATCCCCGATATCCGTCGTGCAACACATCAAAGTGACTTCCTCCTATCCGAGCATCCTGCGCAGCGCCATCTTTCACTGCGGCGTAATCAATGCCGAGCGCACTGCAGATGTCGTACATCTGGTTGGCGAACACGACCCGGGTGGCGAGAAAATTGTTGTTGAAATACTTGATCATCTCGGCCTCCCGCGCACGCATGATACGCGCATAGGGCGCCTCGGGGAGCATGCGAAGCACATCTCCGGCTGCACGTTTCCCGGCTTCGTTCGCATAACCCACGATCTGCCGGTCGGGATGCAAAAAATCCTCATTCGCCGTTTTCGCACGCAGAAATTCCGGATTGAAGAGAATGGTCTTTTCAGGAAAGCGCTCTTGGAATCGTTCGGTGGATGTCGGCACAATGGTGGATTTAATGACTACGGTCTTGCCATCTTTGATACGTTCAAGCGATTCCACGACCGCCGAATCGTCATAGCCGCTTTTACCCGACACCGCCTCCATATGGAACGGCGTCGGAACGGACACGAATACCGTATCCGCCTGATTCACCTCACGGAGCGAACCGAGTTTTTTCCCCGTATCATACAAAAAGAGCTCATAGTGCTCTTTGTTTTTCTCGAACCAGTTCCGAAGCGCACCGCCGACGTATCCGACCCCGACGATGCCAACTTTCTGTTTCATGGTGATAAAATCCCGTCTACTCTATCGTATCTGCCGTGTTGCGTCAAGGTTTTTTTGCGATTTCTTTTCTCCATGCAAATACCCGAGCATCGTCTCGGCTCGATGACGCCAGGTGTGGTGTGCGAGCACGTGCGTGCGGACCTGCGCAGCCCGCTTCTTTCGCTCCGCGTCCATCTCCGGCGCAAGCCAGTGTTCAAGGAGCGGGTTCACATCTTTTGCCGAACTGAACGTGATGAGCGAATCTTTCGGGAAGAGGAGGTCGTGGTCCGCGCGGTGGTCCACCAACTGGAAAAGCCCAGCGAGCCCGACCTCAAAGGTCCGCGCCGAAGCTGATGTGAAATGCCACGATGAGTGGATATTCAGGAAAAGCTTCGCCTTCGCATAGAACCCATTGAGAGCAGCCGTAGAGAGGCGACCGCTCTGCGCAACTCTGCGTTCCAAGACCGGAAAGTGCCGATACCAATACTCCAGTCCCGTACCGCAGACGGCGACGCGGTATCGTTCCGGAATATCAGCGAGTATCTTCGCGCGCAAGTAGCCATCTCCGCTCTGCGGCGGCAAACTACCCGCGAACACGATATCATACTCCTTCTTCGGTTCAGGCTCTTGCGGATGGAACGCCTGTGGATCGCCCGCGAGTGGGAGATGAATGACATCCTTCTCGTCATAAAGCACGGTCATCCATGAAGGAAACCGATCAATGGTGAATATCCGGTCAACGAAGGCGAGCGCCGCGAGCGCGTCCTTGGCTTGCGGGCCTGCCGCCGGAGAATCCATCCAATAGAAGATAGGTTTTTTGAGCGCTCGGGCTTCCCGAACCGCTTCGGGTAAGATATTTGGGGCGTGCTCAAGAATGATGAGGTCTGGCTGCGCATCCTGGACGCTTCGGAGCCAATCGCGGCTCACCGCCCTGCGAAACACATCTTCGGCGCTGTACTGCATCTTCGGAATGCGCGTACCGATGCGCTCTATCCAACGCTGGGTCTTCGTGCCGTTATCGTTAAAGAACGAAACATTGTGCCCCAGGTCGCGCAGGGCGTTCCCGAAGAACGTGCCGAATCCCCCATGCCAAACCGGAGTCGTGTAGTGGATCTTCATGTTATTCGCTCATAATCGTGAATTCAGGCAGCGGAACAATGAATTTTCCGCCGCGAGCGAAGAACTCTTTTTCGCGTTCCCTGAATTCGGGCAAGAAGTGCCACGGCAAGACGAGGAAGTAGTGCGGCTCATCCGCGCGGGCTTGTTCTTCGGAAATGATGGGTACGCGGCTGCCGACGGTTTTCTTCCCCCACTTCTGCGGGTTCCGTTCCGCCGCGAACGGGATATGCCCGTGGTCTAAGCCATAGAACTGCAAGAGCGTGTTCCCCTTTGTTGACGCACCGTACACATACACCTTCTCTCCGCGCTTTTTTGCATCTTTGATGAACTGTACGGTTTTCGCTTTCAGTTCGTGGACGCGCTTTGCGAACGCATCGTATGCCTTCCGCTCCGAGAGCTTGAGTTGTTCCTCTTGTTTGCGAAGTGAGGCGATACGTTCCTTCGCACCTTCGGGAACGCGAAGATGTTTTCCGCCGTTTTCGTGCCTGATATAGACACGGAAACTTCCGCCGTTCACGTCATTCAGTTCAACATCGCACACTTCCAACTTGTTGCGATGGAGGAGGTGCTCCAGCGAGCGGAGTGAGTAGTATTCCAAGTGTTCGTGACAGATATTATCGAAGGCATTCTGCGACAGCATGAGCGGCAAATAGCTCATTTGAATAATGAAAATGCCGTCATCGTGCAAAAGCTTTCCCACATCGCGTACGAACGCATTCGGGTCTTCCAAGTCGTAGAACATCGCGATGGCCGTCACGATCTTCGCCTTCTTATTGGGAAACTGCTTGTGCCACGCGTCGTAGCTGAAGAAATCGTTGATGACCGAGTCGGCGCTCAAACTCGCAACCGGAATAAGGTTCCGTGCGGGTTCAAAACCAACCTTCACTACCGGGTCCGTAGCGTATCCGCGGAGGAGCGTGCCGTCGTTCGCACCGATATCCAGCACATGATCGCCCGGCATAAGCGCAACGAATCTTTTTGCCGCTTTCACGATGCCGTGCAGCTCGTCGGTCATCGTTTTGTTCGTGCCCGAAACGTACCAATAGTTCCGGTACATCACCTCGTTCGGCACGGTATGCCGGAGCTGAAGAAGCCCGCAACCGCCCTTCTTTTCATCGCAGAGCATGAGCGTGAGCGGGTACGGTGCGAGTTCTTCATGCTCGCGGTCATCCACAAACGCAGAAACATAGAGATCTCCGAGCGAGAGGATCTCTTCAAGGTTCGTGCTCGCGCAGACGCGGCATTTGGTTATCGGAGTGAGTTCGGTTGGCATAGGTTAAAAAACGAGACTCATCCGACGATCTGACGGACGAGCGCTTGCATGCCCATCATCGTAGAACGGTCCCGCAGAAATCGCAAGATATTTTCGCGGTAGCGCGCGCAGTCGGTTTCCGAGAGGGACCTTACGTGTTGATGGAGCTCCGCGTACGAAGAAAATTTTCGTTTGTCGATAAAGCAGTTCTCCGGAACGATAGTCGTGATGTCCGGCGCACCCAGGTAGATCGGAATAGCGCCTGCCGCAAGACAATCAAATATTTTTTCGCTCACGTAGCCGTTGTACGTCGCATTCTCGTAACACATGGCGAACCGATACCGGCTTATAACCTCCAGCTTGTCATCCACCGCTCCCCGCCAAGCGCGCGCGACGTATTTTTTGTAGTGCATATAGAACGGATGATGTGGCGCCGCATCCCAACCACGTCCGTAGAGATCAAAGCCGGGGCTATCGCTGAAGTAGCGAATGGCTTTGAGCCGTTCGCCGTACAGTTCATGTTTCAATGAATGTGGCCGGGCATTTCCATTCACCATGACAAGGAATTTGTCTTTCGGGTCGGTGAAGTATGGGCTCGTAATGTCTTGATCACGATAGAAATAGGGATTGAAATATTCGAAACTCTCGCCGTACCCGCGGGCGACGATCATGATCTTCTGATACAAACCGGACTCCTGTAGCGCATGAAGGTGCCGATAAATATAAGGCATGACCATCGGTGATTCCATTTGCAGAAGCACGCGCCGGTTGAATAGACGATAGCTGTCATACAGGAATCTCCGGCGCTCAAGCATAAATCCGCCTTTCGTCCTAATGTGTTTCGCATAGTACAACGCTCGCCAGAGAATTGTTTCTCCTGGATGGTTCTGCACGACAAGAACATCGTCGAGCTTCGCATTCTTCTTTGACCACGCATCACTCGTATGTACAGCATGGCCGAACGACCGCGCGGCTGCCCGAAGACCGTCCAAGAACGGCAGATGGCATACGCCACCGGCATTCGCGAGCGGCTGGTCGAACAATCGATCCTGCATCCCCTGTTCGCTCGTGGGGAGCACGTAGATATTCATCGTGCTGGGATATCTGATGTCTTGCGACGCGCCATAAGATAGAGCAGACGTTTTGCTCCCGGAATGGCGTAGCGCTCGCGCACGGTGAATTGTTCCGCAAACGCCTCCTCGAATCGTTCCTGTGTATATCCGCCGAAAATGTCCGCGCGGTTCCGCAGGAGCCGCTCTACCTGCGAATCGTCCTTCGGCACGAACTCGATGATAAGCGTGCTGCAGATGCCGGCAAAGAATTCTGCCATCATGCCGAACGGCACGTTGTTCGTGATGGCCAAGTGATGCACCAGCGCAAGCGCGAATGCCATATCCGCCGGGCCGCGCTCCGCGAGCGATGAACGTTCCGCATTCGCCCAGCCAAGCGCCGGACTTGGATTTGCGAGATCCAAAAGGAGCGGCAGAAGCCGCTCTTCTTTCTTTTCTTTCACCGTAAGATATCCGTGTTCCACCGCCGCAGGATCAATATCGAATGCAATGGTCGTGATACCGGCATCGCTCGCCACTCGACTGTACGTTCCATCGTTCGCGCCGAGATCCCACACCATCTTCGGTTTCGCGGCGGCGACGAACCGCGCTACGGCGCGCGCCTTTTCGTTTGCCGCGGATGCCGAATAGTTGGTATTCCCGTAATACTCTCCCCACTCGGTGCTCGCAGCTTTCCATCGGAGCGATCGCACACCGGAATTCAGACTCTTCAGTAATTCGTCCATCGCGGAACGCGTGAACGAACCGCCACGAACCCGTACCGTGCTTTCGGCGTGGCGCCGCTGGCTTTTCGCATGCATATGGATATGGAAAAACGATGCCCCGTGGAACCAACTTCTCCACGGCAAAAGCTTGCTCGCGAGATCAAGCGGGATGCCGTGCACGGACACGCGGAGAAGCTGGCTAAGCCTGACCTCCGTGAACGCCATGAGCGCAAGCGGCGCGAGAAAGTGTTCGCAAAATTGCTTATAGGCGACCCACGGCGCGCCTTCGGTGTAGGTTTCAAACGACAGCGTGTCTATCAATATGGGCTTTCCATTCCAGAACTGAACATTGTACGCCGACGCGTCCTTAAGCGTCATGCCGAATTTCAGCGCGAGCTTCTGGACTTTCAGCGTCAGAAGAGCCGCATCCTTCAGCTCGCTGAAGCACCATTCATAAGGATATGAGATGAACGGGATGCGTTCCGGCCGGAGCATCTTATATGCGCCGGATGGCGGCGGAACTTCCCGGTGCGGCACAAGATATCCTTTTCGCACCAGCTCCTCATAAAGCCCCGAACCCATGAGGGCATCGTAGCTTTTCGCATACGTCTCGTTCACATGCCGATACAGCACGCCATCCTTCGTAAAAACAAACCCGCTCGGATCGCGGAACGACGCTGTGACGCGCTTTCCGTCTTCCCTATGCCGTTCCGATTCCTGTTTGCCGTGTTCCATTGAACATCACCATCCTAGCCGAGAACCGCCTACTGAGCAACACGAATAAGCGGGTTTTTGGGCGCTTATTTTCTTGACCATTCGGCTGGATTTCGCGATACTGTTGCTGTTCGCGCACACAACGCCGCACAGCAGCACGGCTATGAAATCGGACTTTTACGAAAAGTATTTCACTACACGATATGCCCCCATGCCCGCGCGCGATCGTGTATGGAAAGTGCTTGCCGCGTATCTTGGACGCTATATTCCCGAAGGAGCGGCGGTGCTGGATCTCGGCACAGGTCACGGCGGATTCATCAATCACGTCCGCGCGAAAGAGCGGCATGCCGTTGATCATCATAAGTCCGCAGAGATATCTCTCCATCCGGACGTCGTCTTTGCTCGTCGCGACGTGTCCGATCTTTCAAACTATCCGGGAAACCGTTTTGATGTCGTCTTCGCCTCAAATCTTCTTGAACATCTCACCACGGATGCGATCGTGAAGACGCTTGCCGAGGTTTCCCGAATACTAAAACCGGGCGGGCGATTCATCGTCATGCAGCCGAACTTCGCTTATGCCTACCGCCAATATTTCGATGACTACACTCACGAGCGCATCTTCACCCACGTTTCGCTTGCCGACCTTCTTGCATCGTTCGGTTTTGTGCTTCGAAAGATTCGACCGAAGTTTTTGCCGTTTTCCATGCGCTCAAAACTTGCGCCACATCCCCTACTCGTGAAGCTCTATCTCCATTCTCCATGGAAACCATTCGCCGGGCAGATGCTTATCGTGGCGGAAAAACCGGTGGATTAGAATCCATTGCATTCCGAGAACGCCAAGACAATGTAGCGGTATTTAGAGCGGGCCTATAGCCGTTCTCGAAGGATGAACATAATCATCCTGAGCCCTAGGCGCACTGCCGGCCATGTTTTGCCCGTGATTTTCGATGTGCCGATCCTGGAGCCATAGTGAACGGGGATCTCCACGCACCGAAGGCCCGCTTGAAGCGTCCGTATCATGAATTCCGGAGAAAAATGCGAGCCTCGTACCGAGAGGCGATGCTTGATCTTCTCGTACGCGCTGCGGGTAATGAGTTTGTACGTACAACCGACATCGGTAAGCGAAGGCCCGTTGAATAAATACTCCAATAATTTCGCGACTCCCCAATTGCCGATGCGAAGCGCAAATCGCATGTTCGCACCGGACCAGATGAGCGATCGCGATGTGCGCGTACCGAAAATAACATCGAATTCCTCGCCGTAGAGCAGGAGTTTTTCGATATCCGATGCGCGGAACGTGCCATCCGGCTCACACATGACCAGAACATCCCCGGATGCTTCTGCAAGGCCTCGACGGAGCGCGGCGCCATATCCCTGCGAGGGCTCGCTGACGTAACGGGCTTTCGTTCTTTGAATTTCGGCTGCGCTCCCATCGCGCGAATTGTTATCCACCGCGACAACCTCGTCCACAAATTCCGTCGCGAAGAACTCATGTATTGACGCGCGGATATTCTCAGCCTCGTTATACACCGGCAAGATGACGCTGACGCGCTTATTGAGATACATGGTTTAGAATAATATGCTCCACCCCACGGAAGAATGCCTCACTGTATCACCGAACGACCGCCTGAACAATCGTACGCGGCGAATTGATATCCGGGTGTTGTTCTGGCAAGCGTGATACCGAACATCGATGGTGAATGGGACCGATAAAAGCTTTTCACCAGCTCGCACGAGCCGACTACTTGCGGCGCTTCGGGAGTTTCCACTTCTCCGGCGAACATGAGATACGAGGTGATGCCGGATCGCGGCACCGGCTCACCCGGCAGCATAGCTTCATACTCCTCGGACAGCGTCCAGAGATGACTGCCTTTCAGAACAAGCATGGCTTGAGCGTGTTGCGCTATGACATCCGCAAATGCCGTACGGGCTTCGGGAAGCCTCATCCCATCCGTGAGAAAAGACGGGAAAAGCATTACGTGTTTCAGTGATATTCCGACCAAAATCACAAACAGAACTACACATATCTGCCTGATTCGCCGCGAACCTTCTCCGTGCAAAACGTAGTACACGAATGCCGCCAAAATAATCAAGAGGAATGGGGAAATATAATAGGTTCGCGCGTTTATCGCGGCAAAGAGCACGTAGCCGACCGGTATGGCGGCGAGTGCCGAGAAAAGAACCGACCATCCCGGGCCTCGCTCCCGCATCATTCGCATCAGAGAACGTCCTGCGACGAACACGAGGAATGCTGCGATCAAGACATACAGCATCACGTAGGGTCTTTGCGCAAGACTCAGCAGTGCTCCGCTCGGATTGATACCCTTAAGCATTCGTGCGCCATGCCATAAAACACCGCGTAGGGTTTCCAGCAGGCCAAAGGGGCTCCATTGCATAACACCAAGAAACGATATGATGGCGCTTATTGCACTTACGGTAAGATGCTCGAGCGTCTTCCGCACGTTTTCATGAATTAGGAAGATGAGTCCAACGCAAGAGAATAGCATGAATGGCGCGACAACATGTGCCGCCGCGGTAAGCCCAACCAACACGCCGAGCGCGCATGCTAGCGAAAGCGGGCGGCGCATGTGCATGACAAGCACCATGCCAATCGTGAAGAATAGGCGGACCAATACCTCCGGGCGACCGCCAAAGCTCCACGACGCCCTCATAATAAGGAAGAGCGACGCACAAATCGCGATAGCTCCAAGCCACCCCAATTGCCGGCCGCGCATTGTCGCTATCCGATACAGCACCCAGGCAGACAATGCGATGACGGTGACATTCACCAGTGCGATCGCAAGAAATGCCTGTATCGGTATCAGGATCCCCAAGCCAGGGAAGATGAACAAACTAATGAACAGGGGGAAGAGCGGCAGATACGATAAGAACCGATTGCCACCGGTTGGATCAACCGGTATGTCCGAGTTCGCCGAGAAAACCGGGTTGTCCAATCCATGGCCAGTCGCGAGACGAATACCGGGGATGATGAACCATGACGCATCGTTCTGCGCGGTAACCGGATAGCCGTAATACCCGAAAATCAGCGTGAGCGCTGAGAGTAGAATAACCGTTCCGCCGATGACGGCTTGCTGTCTGGTCATGTCTCGCGTGGCGTGCTTTCTTCCGACATCACGGGGAGATACGGCGCGAGCCGACGTTCAAGGTCGTCGGCAATATCACGATGGGTTTCGTACACGTTGTGCCGCTCAATACGGTCGCCCAATGCAAACAGGAATTTCTTCTCTTTCCAGCGGAAGAACTTGTATCCGCGAAAGATAATGGCGATGCCGGTGAATTTCCGGTTGGTCAGATCGCCCGCGCTCTCGGATGCTTGCACGACCACGGGGCGTTCATCATCGTTAAATAGATCCTTTCCCTTATAGGTACCCGGTGCCGGCGCGCCAGCGAGCTTGAGCACCGTTGGTCCGACGTCTATGAGACTTACCGGCCGTTCCACGGCTTCCGGCCTGATATGCTTCGGTCCGTGTATGATAAGCGGCACCTGGACGTTTGCATTGAAAAGTTTCTGCGGATGGCCGAACGAACCGTGTTCCAGAAATTCCTCGCCGTGATCCGCGTGGATGATAACCACCGCATCTTCATCCAACACGCCACGCTCTTTGAGCGCCGTAAGGAGTACTCTGATATTCTCGTCCACATATCGCAGAGAGTCGTCGTACGTGCTGAGCTGAAGCGGCATGATATATTTGAACACCGAAGGAAATTCGCCGAAGAGGAATGCGGATAGTTCGGTTGCGTGGAATTTCAACGCTTTGAGCAATCCTTTCCCGCGACGATAGAACAATCCGTATGGCGCGTGCGCATCGAGATAGTGGAGCCAGAGATACACCGGGCGGCCATCGGTTCCGTCAAGCGCATGCAACAGTTCGCGATTCATCTCTTCGGCCGTATAGAACGGCGGCTTGAAATGCAATGCGTCCTTCACGATCTTCCGGGCCGTGAGCACGAGGCGCTCGGCGGCCTTTGCAAGCGACGCGAGGAACGGAGAACGCCCGTGCAGCCACTCGTGCCCGGCTGCCGTCTTTTTCAGGACTTTCGATTTTGCGGTTCCCCGCCGGAGACCGGGACTCATGGGCGCGGTGTTCCCCGGGGCGGATCTGAAATAGTTCAAGTATCGAAATACATCCCACCCCCGGTTGTAGCCGAAGTAGTCGGAAAGATACGGCGAAGAGTGCATGCCGATCGTTGTGTACCCTGCTTTCTGGAGAGCTTCGGGGAGAAGTACGCGCGGCGATCCAATGGAACCGTACCCGCCATGGTCCAGCGGATAGGTAGAAGTGAACATTCCGACGAACGATACGGAAGAGCCGGGGCCCGTCGCATACGCATGCTTGAACCATGCGCTCGTCTTCACGAGCGAATCCAGGAACGGCGTCGTGCCTTTGCCGTATCCGGCGAACCCCATGTGGTCTTGCCGGCCGCTGTCAAAGGAGATGTGGATGATATTCGGTTTTTTCGCGGGATTCATCTATTCCTCTTCCTCAGTCCGCGACCGGCCAAAAAACTTTCGCAAGCCGCCGGTTATCGCGAATAAACGGGCAAGGGCGACTTGCCATAAGGAGCTTCCCGCTCCCGGATCGATGTAGCCCAGAGCCTTCAGCTGTTCCACGACCTCGTCGCGCGATGATTCTTGCTGTTCGTTCGGCACGGAAGGATGGTATCAAAATCGGTGGTACATGTAAACGTGCTGGCACTCATATTGCATGCTGCACATTGGCCAGATACCATTCTGTTGTTTTTTTGAGCCCTTTCTCGAAATCCGTTTTCGCTTTGAATCCGAATTCTTTTTCCGCGCGCGTGGTGTCCAGCATCCGGCGGGGCTGGCCATCGGGCTTCGTTGCGTCCCAGCGGATCTCTCCGTTGTAATCCATAAGCTTGGCGATAAGCTCCGCGAGATTCTTGATGGAAATTTCCCTTCCGGCGCCGATATTCACCGGCTCTGATTTGTCGTATCGCTCCGCGGCACGCACGACGGCTTCTGCGGCATCTCCCGCGTAAAGGAATTCACGCGTTGCGCGGCCCGTACCCCATGCGAGAACGCTCGGCGCACCGCTCTGTTTCGCCTCCGCGAACTTACGAATGAGCGCCGGAATGACGTGCGACGACGCGGGATTGAAATTGTCACCCGGGCCATACAAATTCACCGGCAGAAGAAAGATGGCGTTCGTTCCGTATTGTTTGCGGTAGGCGCGCGCCGCCGTGAGGAGCGCTTTTTTCGCAAGTCCGTACGGCGCGTTCGTTTCCTCGGGATATCCGTTCCACAATTCTTCCTCGCGGAACGGCACGCGCGTGAACTTCGGATATGCGCAGATGGTCCCGAGAAGAACGAGTTTTTCCACTTTTGCCTGCCGCGCCGCTTCCAAAAGCCGCGCGCCCATCATGATATTGTCGTAGAACAGCTCGCCTGGTTTTTCCTGATTGAACCCAATGCCGCCGACCTTCGCCGCGAGATGAATGACCACATCCATTCCCTGCACCGCCCGCGCGCAGTCCTCCGCTTTGCGCAAGTCGCACTCTTCCAGCCGAGGAATGATCGTATTCTTTTCCGAAACGCCGCGAGCGCGGAGCGCCGCGATGATATGCGTGCCCAAAAACCCAGCGCCGCCCGTGACCAATATCTTTTTACCCTTGAGGTCCATCATGTTCCGTTATGTTTCGCTCGTGAACTGTTCTTCCTGCCATGCGATGGTTTCCCGAAGCCCGTCCTCCAGCGCCGTTTTCGCACGAAAGCCGAACTCGCGCTCGGCGCGGCCCGGGTCCAAGATGCGGCGGCTTTGCCCGTCGGGTTTCGTGGTGTCCCATTTCACCTCGCCATGGAAATCCATGAGTTTGGCAATCGTCCCCGCAAGCTCTTTGACGGACAGCTCCCATCCGGAACCGATATTCACCGGCTCGGGCCTGCTATATCGCTCGGCCGCAAGCACGAACGCTTCGGCGGCATCTTTCACGAAAATGAAATCACGCGTCGGCTCTCCCGTTCCCCAGAGCGTGATGGAGGATGACCCGTCCCGCTTCGCTTCCAGGATGCGCCGGATGATATTCGTGATGACGAATCCGCGCACCGCTTCCTTGCCCGGCCCGTACATGTTGGTCATCAACAGATGCACTGCATCAAAACCGTACTGCGCGCGGTACGCCTGCGCTTGCACCAGCAGCATCGTTTTCGCGACCGAATAGGCCTCATGGAGCTCTTCCACCGGCCCGGCCCACAGATCTTCTTCGCGATACGGCAGGGGCGCGCGTTCCGGATATTCGGTGATGCTGCCGGCGGTGACGAATTTCTGCACGCCGTTCTGGCGCGCGGCTTCCATAAGCTCCGCACCCATCGCGAGGTTGTCAAAAAATATCTCTGCGGGATGCTCCCGATGGAATTGGCCGTCGCCCGTAATGCCTGCGAGGTGAATGATGATGTCGATGCCCTTCGTTACCTCGCGGCACGTTACGGCGTCCCGAAGATCGTGCGTTTCGTGGCGTGGAGTGATGATGTTCTTTTCCGGCACGCCGCGGTCTTTCAATGCCTGGACCACGTGTGTCCCGAGAAAGCCGGTTCCGCCGGTTACAAGGATCTTTTTGTCGCGTAATGCCAGCATGAATACTCTGATACTACCCCACTGAATTATGAAAATACAACCATAGAAGTACGACGCCCCGGTTCCGACGTGCGGTCGGAAACCGGGGCAGGGATCAGCGGAGGAGCGGGATGTCGCCGACGTCCAGCACCTCGCTGGGCGAGAACGTTTCCACGATGAACTGCTCGTGAACCGGCACGATGTTCTTCGGAAGAGCGTCCACTCGGTGAAAGCGAAGGGTGTCGGTCGGGACGATGGGGGCTCGCTCGATGCACTTCGCGAAGAGCGAAAGCGGGTGGCCGAACGGGTGGGCCATGAGGGGGTCCACATCGCGCGGCGGCCAGAGGATGGGGTTGGGATATACACTGAGGTACGTCACATCAACGCCCACCTCTCTCAACGCGATGGCGGAACACGCCTCCTGGATCGTGTTGCCCAGCGCGAGCTTGTACCAGGCGCCGGGAAAGCACCAGAGTCCCCGGAACTGTTCCGTCGCTCCGTTGTAGATCATGAGCAGAACCTCCGGTACGATCGGCGTGACCACTGAGAGCCGGTCGAGTACGATCTCCGGCGCCCATTCGGAACAGCCCTCCTCCTTGCGCCGCCAGCAGCGCTCGCTGGGCAGCAGTCCACCGTCGGCGTTCACTTTCCCCTGTAGGCGGTAATATGTCTCCTCCTCGTCGGGAGTGAACGAGCTCTTCGGGTGAATCCTTCTCAGGCCATCGTCATTCAAAGCGTCCTCCTTTCGGATATGCCCACACCGCGCAGGCATGTTGAATGGGAACGTTACCGAGCAACATTCTACACTATATTCAAACTATTGTCTACCTCCTCACTCCAACCGCCCGCAATTCTGCACGCACCATGAGTTTCACGAGGTCTTTGAATTTCGTCTTTGCTTTCCAGCCAAGCTTCTGCTTCGCCTTGCGCGTGTCGGCGACAAGATCGTCCACTTCTGCCGGACGATAGTAGCGCGGATCGATGCCCACATAGCGTTTCCAGTCTTTCATGCCGGCGGCGGCGAACGCGGCTTCCACGAACTCCCGAACGGTATGGCTCTCCCCCGTCCCGATGGCGTAATCCTCGGGCTTCGGCTGTTGGAGCATTTTCCACATCGCTTCCACGTATTCCGGTGCATAGCCCCAATCGCGCCGCGCGTCCAGATTGCCGAGATATAATTTCTTGTCCAAACCGGCTTTGATGCGAGCGACGCCGCGCGCGATCTTCCGCGTGACGAACGTTTCGCCGCGCCGTTCGGATTCGTGATTGAACAGAATGCCGTTCACCGCATACAAGCCATAGGCCTCGCGGTAATTCACGGTCGTCCAGTATGCGAAAACTTTCGCGATGCCGTATGGGCTCCGCGGATGGAACGGGGTCGTCTCGCTTTGCGGCGGCCGTGCGGAACCGAACATCTCGGACGATGATGCCTGATAGAATCTAACCTTTCTTCCGGTCTCTTCCTGATAGTCCTTCATGGCTTCCAAAACGCGCAAGGTCCCTACGCCGGTGATGTTCGCCGTATATTCCGGAATATCGAACGACACGCGCACATGGGATTGCGCGGCAAGGTTGTAGATCTCGTCCGGACGGATCTGGTGAATGAGTTTCCGAACCGTGTTCGCATCCGAAAGGTCGCCGAAGTGCAGATGAAAACGCGCCCCGTGCGCATGCGGATCCTGGTATAAATGCTCTATCCTCCCCGTATTGAACGTTGATGCGCGCCGGATGACGCCATGGACGATATATCCCTTCGCCAAAAGAAGTTCGGCGAGATATGAGCCGTCCTGCCCGGTGATGCCGAAGATCAATGCGCTCTTTCCCTGCTTCATGGCTGCGGCTTGATATTTTTCGGCGAGATGGGACCATTCACCCGTTCGAATTCGTCCACGCGCTTGATGAAGTCATCCGTTGCGGGGCCAACACGGTCGTCATCCGGCCAGTTCTTCATGATTGTCGCTTTGATACCAAGAAGGCTTTCTTTGTCGCCGATCATCCGGTACACATCAAAGAGACCATAGAGGAACTGTGGCCGATTCGGCGCAAGAGCGAGCCCGCGGATGTAGTTTTCCTTCGCCGCTTCAAGATATCGGACATCCCCGGTCCGGACGAACGCTGTTTGGTACATCGTTGCCAAAACAAAGATATTCTGCGTGAAACTCATGCCGGTTCCCCGGTCCATGATGCTGCGATAGTTATTCTCGACGTATTCTACGACTGTCGGTACAACGTCAGCGTTTTTTTCATTACTCAAGAACGGCGTAACACTGCTCGTAAGATGCCGTACCAGCTCCTCCTGGCCGATAGGAGACGGGATGGCAAGTATTGCGCTGAACAGATCCTTGAATTCGCCGATGGTCCCCACGCTCGCTAATTTTCGCATTCCTTCAATGAACGCCTGAGATTTTTTCATCGGGAGATAGCTCCCGTAATAGGCAACTCCAATGATTGCTACCGAAGCGGCGAGCGCGATAAGGCGTTTTACGGCGTTACTCATCATGTTCGATGGGGTTCAAAGATGAAATTCGCGAACGCCAAGAAGATAAAGAGGTTCAGATAAATGGGAAGCACGTCAAAGAGCACGAGCGCTTGAACAAGATACGCGACAGGCAGAGCGGCAAGAAGTCCGGCTTCCGCAGGCGTAAGACTATGGGCGCCACTGGGCAGCATTACCGGGAGGGCGCGGCGGATGCGCCGGAGAAGCATATAAGCGAACGTAGCGAATATCGCAATGAACGCGCCGAATCCGGCGATACCCGTTGTGGCAAGATAGTCAAAAACAATGCTGTGAGCGCGATCGAACCATGTTTCGCCGCCTGTTCCGGGATTGAAATGCCGAACGTCAAAATACTTATCGAATGCCATACTGAAATTCTCCGGACCCCAACCGAACAGCGGCCGCTCCAGAAAACCAAGCCATGCCGAATGCCACGTCCACAGCCGCGACTGAGCCGTCTGCGCGGAAAACGACGTGGTGAGTAGCCGCATTCCCGGAAAACTCTCCAGGCCGGTTTTTCCGCCGAACAGTTGGTTTGCCAGCACCATCACAAATAGCAATGTAACGATCCCACCGACAATCATCCGACGTCTGCGGCGATCCATGATCGCATACACTACAAGGAACACGAATGTTCCCGCGACGAGTCCCAAAAAAGCACCGCGCGTTTGACTCAGAACAAAAAACACGAAGAAAAACGCCGCGAGGAGACCGTAGGTCCAATGCCGCTCGCGACGTTTCGGCTCTACAAGCCACAGCCACGCCACGTAGAACATGATGAATAGCAAGTATGGGGCAACGAACGCCGGGTTCCCGAGCGACCCCTGGAATCGACTGGACGAGAATATCGTCGCCAGCACGTTCCCGGCATTCGGATCATCCGATGAGTACGGCCCAATGAATCCCGGCACAAGAGCGGCTGCCACAATGCCATACGCGATCATCAGAACGCCCGCAACGATGGATGCTCGAAACACCGTGCGCCAGTCCGCCCACCGGTCGAACAACACCGCGAGTAGGACAAAGAAAAGGTAGTAGTGAAGCATTTGGAATCCTCCTTCTCCCCGTTCGTAATTGGACCAGAACGCGCCGTAGGAATCGTACGCGAAGACCGTCGCAAGCATATACGCAAGAACGAACGCCGATACGGCGATAAAAAGCGGCTGGCGCGATACGCTTCTCAAGCGTTCACCGAGCTCGCCCGCCTTCGCCTCGAATGCCCACCATAAAAGCAGGAACACGAGTCCCATCTCCGTCATGACGCGGAAGAAGTAGTACTTTCCGCCGATGAACGGGAAGAACGTCGAGCTCATCACGATGACCACGCTGAACGCGGCTGCCACCGTGAAGAACTTCGCCAGATGCCTGAGGGTGATGACCATGGGATACGTCCTATTCTACACTACCGAGCCACTTCAACGGCACGCATTTCTCTGATGACTACTACTCTGATCTCGCCGGGATATTTCAGCTCCGACTGCACGCGGTTCGCGACCTCGCGGGCAAGTTCCAACGCACGAAAATCATCGATCTTCTCCGGTGTGACGAAAATACGCAATTCGCGGCCTGCCGATATCGCATATGCCTGCTTCACGCCCGGAAAATCCATCGCGATCTTCTCCAGGTCTGCGAGCCGCTTGATGTAGTGTTCCAGCGTGTCGCGTCGTGCACCAGGCCGAGCTGCCGACAGGACGTCCGCGGCGGTAACCACATGCGCTTCGGCGTTCCCGTACGGATAGTCCTCGTGGTGCGACTGCATCGCCGTGATGACGGCTTCATCCACGTCGTATTTCTTCAAGATCTTCATTCCCAGATCCACATGGGTCCCCTCGACATCGTGGTCTATCGCCTTCCCGATATCGTGCAGGAGCGCTCCTTTTTTCGCGATCTCAACATTCAATCCGAGTTCTCCGGCCATAGCGGCCGCGATGTACGCCATTTCCATGGAATGCGTCAGTACGTTCTGCCCGTAGCTTGTGCGAAACTGCAGGCGTCCGAGAAGCTGGAGCAGCTCCTTCGGCAGATCATACACGCCGACCTCCATTGCGGCGGCTTCCCCTATCTCAAGCACGCGTTTCTGAAGTTCATTTTTCGCCTCTTCCACTTTTTCCTCTATCTTCGCCGGCTGGATGCGTCCGTCTTTGATGAGCTTCTGGAGTGCCAGGCGCGCGACTTCGCGGCGGTACGGGTCGAACGATGAAATAATGATGGCATCCGGAGCCTCATCGATAATAAGCTCGACGCCGGTCGCGCGTTCGAGCGCACGGATATTCCTCCCCTCTCGGCCGATGATCTTTCCTTTGAGGTCGTCATCACCGCCCAGAGGGAACGAGCTTGTGGTGAGTTCCGAAACATGCGACCGCGCATATCGCTGAAGTGCGACGGTAATGATATCCGTTGCGCGTTTTTCCACCTCATCCACTTTTTCTCGTTCGAACTTCTGGAGGATCTGCGCAAGTTCGTGTTCGTGCGTCCGCTTCATCGTGCGGACAAGCTCTTCCTTCGCCGCCTGCACGGAAAGCCCCGCGACCTGCTCAAGCTTCCGGTTCATCTCTTCCTCGCCGGACGCGAGCTTTTCCTCCCGTGCCTTGAACCTCTCGCTTTCCTGTCTGATCTTCTGATCCTCCACATCTATCGATGCGCGGCGCTTGTCCAACGACTCTTCGCGCTGGATAAGACGCTCTTCAAGGGCGGTTATCTTCGACTTGCGCTCGCGTTCATCGTTCTGTACGTCCAAAATGAGCGACGCGGCTTTTTCCTTCGCCTCGGCGGCGATTTTTTTTGCCTCTGCCTCAACGGCGTCGAGGCGGGTTTTTATCTGTTGTTCAGCGGACTGCGTATCGCGGAGCGCTTGCGCCCGCCGGATGAAATATCCGGCAAGGAGACCAAGTACGAGCGCACCAGCTCCCGTAAGGAGTGTTGTCGTCATGAGTGAGGGCGATCCCCCGATTCGCTATGCGATGCACTGCAGATATCATGGATCCGAAAGTACGAATGGAAGGGACCGAAATGGGTGAATGACTCTTTAAAAATCGCTCGTCCAGTATACCCTGTCCGATACTCCTTCGTCAATCGTCCGGCCCGGTGATTCTTGGTTCTGCGCACGAGTTATTCCGCAATGATGGCGGATGGCGTACAATAGAGCTTATATGACCAAGCGGCCCGTTGTCCTCGTCATCTTTGACGGTTTTGGTATTGGTGCGCAAAACGAATCCAACCCGATCCACGTCGCGAATCCCCAGAACCTGAAATGGCTCGGCGAGAACTATCCGCTCACGTCGCTCCAGGCGTCGGGCATCTCGGTCGGCCTTCCATGGGGAGAGGTCGGCAACAGCGAGGTCGGGCACCTTACGCTCGGTGCCGGGAAAGTTGTCTATCAATACTATCCGAAGATCACGATGGCCATCGAGGACGGCAGCTTCTTTGAGAACCCGGCGCTCAAAGCCGCATGCGACCATGCGAAAAAGAACAATTCGGCCATCAACTTCGCGGGATTGCTGAGCAAGGCTAACGTGCATGCATCGCTTCAACATCTTCTCAAACTTATCCAGATGGCGGAGAAGGAAAGCGTGCCGCGCATCAAGCTCCACATCTTCTGCGACGGCAAGGACAGTCCGCCGCATACCGCTCTTGAGTTCCTGAAGCTCATTCCTATGGATAAGGCCGTGAGCATTATGGGACGCCACTACGGCATGAACCGCAGCGATCACTGGGAGCTCACCGAGCGCGCGTATCAGTGCATGATCGGACAGTTCGGCGATATCATCACCGACCCCGTTCCCTTCATTCAGGAAATGTATCCAAAGAACCTGTCCGAGGAATTCCTTCCCCCATACCGGATGGGTGACGGCGTAGGCATAGAGGAAAACGACTCGTTAGTATTTTTTAACTTCCGTGAGGACAGCATCCTGCAGATTGCAGAGGCGTTCGGGCTTCCGGGATTCGATAAATTCCCGGTGAAGCCATTCCAGAATCTCTATGTCACTACCTTCACCCGGTACAGTGATAAGCTCGAATTTCCCATTGCGTTTCCGGCGGATGCCGTAGAAAAACCGCTCGGTCAGGTTCTTTCAGAGAATGGATTCACCCAGCTCCGGCTCGCCGAAAGCTATAAACATGCGCACGTGACGTTCTTCTTCAACGGCCATCGCGAAGAGCCGTTCCCCGCCGAATACCGCGTGATTGTCCCCTCGCTCCCCACCACGCATCCGGAAGAACATCCCGAACTCATGGCCGCTCCCCTTACCGACCGGCTTCTTGAAGCTATCCAAAACCGGGGCTTCGATTTCATTCTGGTGAACTATTCGAACTCCGATACGATCGCGCACACCGGCAACTACGATGCGTGCCTCCGAGCGGTCAGCATACTGGATGAACAGCTCGGACGCGTTTTGAAAGTTGTGCTCGCGACGGATACCATTTTTATCCTCACATCCGACCACGGCAACATGGAGGAGGTCATCAGCCCCGTCACGGGTGAATTCGAGACCCAGCACGATGCGAGCCCCGTACCGTTCTATCTCGTGGCGAAAGAATACAAGGGCAAGAAATTCTTCAACTACTCCAATCTTCTCCACGAGACGACCGGCGTTCTCGCGGATGTCGCCCCGACCATCTTGGAATTGCTCGGCGTTCCGAAGCCGCCGGAGATGAGCGGCAGAAGCTTGCTTCGTGATATTCTCCCTTAAAATCGGCTATTCATAGAGCCCCGAGCGTTCCCGATCGGGGTTCTCCTCGGTACGGCGCGCGAACAAGACGGCAACCATTCCAATCACAACCATGAGACTCATCGCTCGACTTATCGTAGCGGTCATTGCGAACGGCGTCGCATTGTTCGTCGCGAGCCGGTTCGTTCCCGGATTCACCATCACCATGGAACCGCTCGAGAGTTTCGCGATGCTTGCCGCGATCCTCACCGCGCTGAACGTTCTCGTGAAACCCGTGCTCAAGCTCCTTCTCGGACCGATCATCGTTCTCACGCTGGGCCTCGCACTCCTTGCCCTGAACGCTACCGTGCTCAAACTCCTTGACTTTCTCTCGGAAGACCTTACCATTCAAACTATTACAGCTTTGTTCCTTGCGTCGCTTATCGTCGGTGCAACGAACACCATTTTTCATCTTGCCCGAAAATCCTAATATCCCATGCGAGCTTATCTCCCCATCATCCAGATCATTGTTTCCGTTCTCATCGTGGTCCTTATCCTCCTCCAAGAACGCTCTGCCGGGCTTTCCGGCCTTATGGGCGGCGAGGGCGGTGGATTCTACCAGACTCGGCGCGGACTGGAACGGATCATTTTCATCGCGACCATCTGCCTCGTCGTGGTGTTTGTCGCGCTCGCCGTTCTGCAGCTCGTGATCTAACCGCCGCAATTCCTTCGTGATGATCGTAAAACGCATCATCGCCGCCTTCACGCGCACAGAGCGCGGGTTGTTCATTGTATCGCTCGTTGCCGCGATCGCGGCGGCTGCCGCGCTCGGTACGTTCGCCTTTATTCGCCTCACAAACGCAATCCCGGCACGCGGCGGAACATTTTCCGAAGGCGTCGTCGGCCAGCCAACATACGTAAATCCCATCCTGGCGGACGGACCAGTGGATAAGGCGCTTGCGCGGCTTCTTTTTGCCAACGTGCCCTTTCTCGCGGACAAGGTGGCTCCGGATGAGACCGGCCGCATTTGGCGCATACGCCTAAAAGAGAACCTCCGCTGGTCGGACGGCAGAAAGATGACATCCGACGATCTGCTTTTCACCATCGCCGCCATCCAAGACCCCGATACCGGCTCGCCGCTTTTTACGAGCTGGCAGGGCGTCACGGGCCAGCGGCTCTCGGAACTGGAGATCCAGCTTACCCTCGCGGGGCCTTATCCGTTCTTCCGCCAAACCCTTGAAGAGCTTTTCCCCGTTCCGAAGCATGTCTTTGCCGATACGCCGGGCAAGAACTGGCGTCTCTCGGACTATAATCTGATCCCTGTCGGCAGCGGCCCCTACGCGTTTACGTCATACGAGCGGCGCAGCGACGGCTTCATTGAAACCTATACGCTCAGCCGAAATTCCTACCGTGCCGGCGACGATCCATTCATCGACACGATGGTTTTCCGATTCTTTACGAAAGACGAGGACCTGTTGCACGCATTCAACGCCGGACGCGTAGACGGCTTCGGCAAACTTGATCCGACCATACTCACGAAGCTTTCTCGCACATATGACGTCGCTCCGTTTTCGCTTTCCGGTTATTACGCCGTATTTTTGAATCAAGGCGAATATCCGGCATTGAAAGATGCCGCCGTGCGGCGAGCATTGTCCGTTGCCGTCCGCAGAGACGAGCTTGTCGCTCGCGTCCTCGGCGGATACGGCAGACCTATCCTTGGGCCGACCACGGCATCGTCAGCCGACGCAGAAACGAACGATCTGCCCGACGCGATCTTGGAGAACGCCGGTTGGGTCGTCGGGCAGGATGGCATCCGCGAGAAACACATCGGCGACCAGACCGTGCGCCTTGCGTTCGATCTCGTTGTTCCAGACGTGCCATTCCTCGTCCAGACGGCCAATGAACTCGCCGGGGTGTGGCGCACGTTCGGCATCGCCGTTGCCATTAAGCCGCTCGATACGAACAACATCGCTGCGACGTTGAAAAACAGACAGTACCAGGCCATTCTCTTTGGAAATTTCCTGGATCCCGCGCAGGACCTTTTCCCCTTCTGGCATTCCGATGAGCGATTCTCGCCGGGCCTAAACCTCTCGCTCTGGAACAACGCGCGCGGAGATGGTCTTATGGAGCAGATACGCCGCGAGATGAACGACCAAAAACGCACGGCGCTTCTCGCAGATCTGGAATCGGTGATCCAAAAAGAAGTCCCTGCCATATTCATTTTCGCTCCGGACTACTTGTACATCACCAGCCGCGGCGTCAAAGGCATCCAGGGCGGTCAGGTTACCGATCCGTCCGGACGCTTTACGCACGTTGCCCGCTGGTACCTCCACACGACCCGCGCGCTGCGGTAGCGTGGTGTCGCAGATTACAGATTCCCGGTTTCGGAGTACACTTACTGGTGTGAATACGTACCTCACTCATATTGAGCGGTTCAATGAGCAACTCACGCGCCGTGGCCTTGTGGTGGCGAATGTGGACGTCCTGAAACGCACCAGGCCCGATGCGGTCGTCCTCATTGGCATGGGCGGTTCGGCGCTCCCCGGAGAGGTCGTGAACGCCATATCCGACGAGCTGGGCCTTCGGCATACGGTCATTATCTGGAAAGATTACGGACTTCCCCACGTTTCTCACCACCACCGATGCCCGCTCTATGTTTTCGTCTCGTTCTCTGGCAACACTGAAGAAACACTTTCGGGTTTCAAAGAGCTTCTGCAGAAGCGCGGAATGAAAACGAAGGCGCAGATTGCCGTTATTGCGACGGGGGGAGAATTACTCCGTATCGCACGCAAAAAAAATCTGCCGTACATCACGTTCCCTGCCGGAGATTTGACACCGCGACAGGCAACGGGTAGGATGTTCTACGCCATCGGTGAACTCCTCTTTGCTGCGCGGCTCATTATTCGGAGACCGCACGAGTTCACCCATCTCCGTCCGGCGCAATGGAAACGGCGCGGTTATGAGCTTGCCCGCCGCCTGAACCGGAACCTTATCGTCATCTATACGCAAACCGCCGATCACTACCTCGGATATTTCTGGAAGATCAAGCTCAACGAAACAGCAAAAGTACCGGCGTTCAATAACGTCGTTCCCGAGATGAACCATAACGAACTCGTTGGGTTCACCCGAAGCCCCCTGAAGAATACCGCTGCGCTCTTTTTACAGAACGCCGACATGTACGCCAGAGTTTCCAAGCGATATGCCATCAACAAACGCCTGCTCTCGGGATATGATGTGAATGCGCTGGTGCTCCCGATTCCCGGGAAGACCAAGCTGGAAAGGACGTGGAACGCAATCCTGTATGCGGATTGGACGAGCTATGCCCTTGCCGAGATGAACAATACGGACCCGCGCGAAACAAGGATTATAGACAAACTGAAGGCGGCGATGAAGAAGTAGCGTATCGAATTCGCACGAAACAGGATCATTTGATATCGTTCTTCGCGCAACAAGAGGTCTGAGGGGATGTGGCGGAATTGGTATACGCGTACGCTTCAGGAGCGTATGCCGCAAGGCTTGAGGGTTCGAGTCCCTCCATCCCCACCGATAGAAAAACAGCTTGGCGCATTGCCGGCACAACACAATTATTCATTCATCCATTCGCGTCCCCATTATGCATTCCTGCATACGTCGCGGGGCTCGCGGAACACATACGATCACCATGATCAAAAACCCCATTCATCAACCCCGTCAGTCGTCCGGCGCGCCTCGGCGCCCGGCCTCGACTCGCCATCAAGGCGAGGCGGGCGGCCGTTCCGACGGACATCATAAACCCGCAATGCCCGCGGGCCGTCCCGGCGCACATCCCGCAAAGCCTTCGCGGCATGACCGCGGGCGGCACGCTCCCCCGGAACCCCCGATGAGCTTCGGGCAGATCCGAAAAGTGAAACACTTCCGGAACCTCCCCGCCGACGGCACCAGCGAGCGGGCGCCCCGAACGCCGCGCGACGAATCGGCGGTGCGCTTCGTTCCGCTTGGCGGCCTTGAGGAAATCGGCCGCAATTGCTCGTTCTTCGAGTACAAGAACGAGATCGTCGTCATGGACGTCGGCATCCAGTTTCCCGAAGAAGAAACACCGGGTGTTGACTACATTATTCCAAATGTCACATACCTTGAGGAACATAAGCAGAACGTCAAGGCTATTATCCTCACCCATGGCCACTACGACCACATCGCGGCAATCCACTATCTCGTCGAGAAGATGGGAAATCCCGTCGTCTACGCGTCGGAATTCACTCGCGCCATCGTTGAACGGCGGCACACCGAGTTCCCGAACGCACCGAAGCTGAAGTTCATCACCGTAAAAGAAGGCAGTCGCGAGCGTCTCTCCGAGCACTTCACCGCGGAATTCTTCGCCGTTGAACATACTATTCCGCAGGCGTATGGGGTCGTTCTGGAAACGCCGGTCGGCAATATGGTGAACTTCGGCGACTTCCGTTTGGATTACACGGAGGCCGGCGAACCGCGGCATCTGGAGATATTCGACACACTCCGCGCGCGCAGTATCCATACGGCATTCATGGACAGTACAAACGCGGAATTTTCCGGCCATGTTCCGTCCGAGGAAACGGTTGAAAAAAATCTTGACATGCTCATCGCGGCTGCGAAGGGCCGCATCATTATCGCGGCGTTCGCTTCGCTTGTGGACCGGCTTATTGAGGTCATCCGCATCGCCGACAAGCACGGCCGCAAAGTTGCCGTGAATGGGCGCTCAATGAAGGACAATCTGGAGATCGCAAAGAATCTCGGCTATCTCAAGGACAATAAAGGAGTTATGGTCCCGCTCGAAGACATCGGGAAATACAAGGACGACAAGGTCCTCATTCTCACGACCGGCACGCAGGGCGAATCGAATGCCGGACTCATGCGCATCGTGAACGGAGAACATAAGATCGTGCGCCTCAAACAATCGGATACCGTCGTGTTCTCGTCGTCCGTTGTCCCGGGGAACGAACGGAGTGTCCAAGCCCTGCAAGACAATATCGCCAGACAAGTGGACGAGCTCTATAACTCAAAGCTATTGGACATTCACGCGTCCGGCCATTGCCACGGCGACGACCTGAAACTCGTGCTCTCGCTGGTGAAACCGAAATTCGTTGTTCCCATTCATGGCTATTACTTCAAACGGAAGGCTCTCGTAAAACTGGCGGATGCCGTCGGCATGACCAGAAATCAGGTAAAGATGATGGATAATGGCCAGATCGCCGAACTCACGAAAGACACGTTCACCATTACCGGCGACACCGTTCCCGCGTTCTATGTGATGGTGGACGGCCTGGGCGTCGGCGATGTTGAAGAGATCGTGCTCCGCGATCGTCGCTCGCTCTCGCAAGAGGGCATGATCGTCGTCATCGCGACCGTTGACCGCCACAACGGCCGCCTTCTGAAGAACCCCGATATCATCTCGCGCGGGTTCATCCTAATGAAGGACAATCAGGATATCTTGGACGAGATCCGCAAGCGTTTGCGGAATGTCATGGCGGGCCTGCCGTCATACCGCGAAGTGGAACCGGATTACCTCAAAACGCTCATCCGCGACCAATTGGGCGCGTTCCTGTACAATAAAACCCGTAGGCGGCCGATGATACTACCGGTTATTATTGAGATCTAACGCACTATGGGCGAAGTAGTCCCCCACGAAGAATTCCTGCGGGTGAAGCAGGAACACGAAGAGCAGCGCGCGCCGCAATCGCGCGAGAATGCGCCGGGAGCAGTTACGTCTCCCGAACGATTCGGTGAAGCGAAACGGGTGAAAGAGTTCGAGAAATCGATGATCCAAGAACTTGGATTGCCGCCTGACGCGACTCGAGAAATGATTGCGGCGGCGACCATCGAGCGGTCGAACCGCACACCGAATGTCCGGTCCAAAGAAAAAGCATAGCCTTATCATGTCATCAAAACCCGTCCTTGTATCCGGCATCCAACCCAGCGGCCGATTGCATATCGGGAACTATTTGGGCGCGCTCAAAAACTTCGTCGACCTGCAGAATTCGGGAAAATATTCCTGTTCCTTTTTCCTCGCCGACCTGCATTCGCTCACGGAACCCGTTTCCGGTGAAGAGCAACGGAAGCGCATTATGGAATTGACCGCTGATTTTCTCGCGGCCGGTCTTGATCCAAAAAGGTCCGTTGTATTCCAGCATTCGCAGATCCCCGCACATAGCGAGGCGGCATGGATCTTCAATACCATCACGCCGCTCGGGGAACTGTATCGGATGACACAATTCAAAGACAAAGCCGAACACCAGAAAGAGAACGTGAATGCCGGCCTTTTGACCTATCCAACGCTCATGGCCGCCGATATCCTGCTGTACGACGCGAAGTTCGTGCCTGTCGGAAATGACCAGGACCAGCATCTGGAACTCACGCGCACGCTCGCGCGGAAGTTCAACGTGAAATTCGGGAAAACATTCGTTGAACCGCAAGCGCTCCACACGCCGACCCCGCGCGTGATGTCCTTGAAAGACCCAACGAAGAAGATGTCGAAATCTCAACCGGAAACATGCCTCTTCCTGGACGAATCGTCTGCCGAGATCGAGAAGAAGATAAAGAG
>JBEEJO010000006.1:0-28504 GCA_041169145.1 Candidatus Parcubacteria bacterium
GTGAACGTTGCGAACTCTTCGCAGGATGATGTGAACCGGAACGGCCGCGGCGATGCGTGCGACGATTTCGATCGCGATGGCGTCCTGAACTCCGCGGATAATTGCGTGAACCAGCCGAACCGCGACCAACGCGACACGGACGCGGACGGCATCGGTGATGTGTGCGACAACGAAGAGAGCCGCGTCACCGAACGGTATGAATGGCTCCCGTGGCTCGGCATCGGTTTTGCGGGAGTGGTGCTCATCGGGCTTTTCATCGCCGCCGCTCGAGGCTTGAAAAAACCGCCCGCCGGAACGTAGGCTTCCGCGCGATTTGCAGAGCATTCCGGACTCGTGTATGAATAGAGGCACAGAGGTCTGAACTTGTCGGTTCCGCGCGCCTATGCCTACGGAAATCTCATGCAAGCAGCTCTTCGGGAAGGAATGCCCCGCGATGTTCGGCGGGCAGAATCCGCAGGAATTCATGAATGTGGTGTGGGAACATATCCATAAAGAATCACGGCATGCGGACCTGCAGGAAGAGCTGCGGAAGATGCGCGAAGGCAAAGTAAAAAAATGGCAGGACCGGCTCGTGCACAAATGGCAGACGCAAGATACGCCGCCGGAGGATCGATAAAAAAGTATTTACCCCCTCGCATCCATGGCTAAACCAGTAACGTGCAAGCAATTATTTCCGACGGGATGCGGGATGGTTTGGAAGAGCGCTACCCCCGGAGAGCTGATCACTGAAGCATGGGAACATGCCCATAACGAACCGGCGCATGCAGATATCAGGGAAGAATTGAGCGCAAAGCAGGGATTTGACCTGAAAGATTGGCAAAAACATATCGTCAAGCTTTGGTCAGGACTTCGGCAAGAGGAATCCGACATGCCGTAACAACCAAAGGCCGCGATCATTTCTTTAAAAAACGTATCATGACGGAACCGGAGCTCATCGAAGAACTGAAAGTATCGGGCAAGGACCTTGTGGAAACGGTGAAGAAACTGTTGCAGGAGGGGAACGCCCGAAAGATCATCATCAAGAACGAAAAGGGGGAGTCCGTTATGGAGCTCCCGCTCGTGGTCGGCGCCGCCGGCGCGCTCATCGCACCCGCGCTCGCGGCCGTGGGAGCTCTCACGGCGTTTTTCACATCGTGCACTATTGTGGTGGTGAAGAAAGGAGGGAGCTAAAGAAAATGGATAGGATAGGAAGAGGACCGGAGCGTTGCGCTCCGGTCCTCGGCGCGGTCCGAAAGCGGAAATGTAAACGCGTGAATCGTTGACAATTCGACGCAATTCAGCAGAATGGTATCCAGCGTACGTTCGAGAGCGCTAGAAAGGCGGATACGTATGGGCAACAAGCGATTGCGCGTCCTTGTCGTGGAACCCGCGACGCGATTTCGGGACATGGTCCTCGAGACGCTCGCGAACGATCGCCACGTCGCCACGGGGGTCGGCTCGGGCAAGGAGGCCCTGGCCCGCTTGGCGGAGCGTGGCGACGCGTTCGATCTCGTCATCACAAGCACGGACGCGGCCGGGATGAGCGGCGTGGAGTTCGGGCTGAGGGTCCGCAAGAGCGGCAACCGGGTCCCCATCGTCTTCATGACGGTTCACCGGCCGGCGGGCGAGCAGCTCCCGGTGTCAAACTGCGTGGAGGCCTTCAAGTTCGGCGGCACGCGGAACTACATCGCCGCGTACGAACGACTCGTCGCCTGAACGACCGTCGCATCAAGCGGCATATGAAGATCCCCGGGGTGGAAACGCTCCGGGGATTTGCGCGTTGCGGTGTCATGGATTTTGCGCGATGATGGAGCGGTATATCGCATCCTATGTCCTGGTATCACACGATCTCCAAACGCACATACGCACTCGCGTTCTTCGGCATTCTTATCGTCTTTGCCGGAACGCTGTTTGCGATGGGCCGACTGCCCATCTGCGAGTGCGGATATGTGAAACTGTGGCAGAACGACGTGATGAGCGCGGAGAACTCCCAGCATATCGCGGACTGGTACACGTTCTCGCACATCATTCACGGGTTCCTGTTCTTCTGGCTCCTGTGGTGGGTCTCGCGGAAATTTTTCGCAAAAAGCGAGGGTCCATCCCAAGCGGAGTCGAGGGGGTTGCCGCTCGGCATCCGCTTTTTGAGCGCGGTGCTGTTCGAAGTCGCCTGGGAGATCATCGAGAACTCGCCCTGGGTCATTGCCTACTATCGCGCGAACACCGTCTCGCTTGGCTACGTCGGCGACAGTATTTTGAATTCCGTGTTCGATGTGGTATGGATGTCTCTCGGATTCCTTCTTGCGCGGAAATTTCCCATTTGGGTAACGATCACGCTCGCCGTCCTCATGGAGCTCGTCGCGGCATATGTCATCCGCGACAACCTGACGCTCAATATCCTGATGTTCATCTATCCGTTTCCCGCGCTGAAGGCCTGGCAGACGGGATTGTAGGAAAAAAAGCTCGGCGGAATTCGTTTCGGGTCCTCCGGAATACGGACCGGCGCATCTTGACACGAACGGGCATCCCGCGCTATACCTGATGCACGAACATGCAATCCGATATACCGCGAAAAGCGGGCGTTGGGATGCAGGGAACCGGCGGCCGCATCCGTATTGCGATCATTGTCATCTTTGCCGTATTCCTGGTCATAGGCCTCTTTGTCCGGGGTATCGCCGCTGCTCACGCAGCGGCGTTGCCTTTTTAAGCAAACGACTCAATGCCGTCCGGCGTCGCTGGGTACTGTATACTGAATGGGTCGACGCGTTCCTCGTTAACCATTCGTATAATCCTATGAAAAAAGCAACCATGTATATCGTGTTTGGAGCGGCAGCGCTCATCGGGCTTGTCGTACTGGCGGGCATCTCCCGCTTCAATCCCACGGACGGCGGTAATGATATCCCGAGCGCGAACGCGTCGGACGTGATGAACATGCCTTTCACCGTGGGTGGCGAAACATTCGTGCTCAAGGACGGCAAGGCGGAGAAAGAATACGCGCCGGGTTCCGCAAGCAAGAACACACTCTTTATTTTCGGCGAGCCGGTCTATGGCGATCTGGACGAGGACGGCGACATGGACGCCGCGGTCATGCTGGCGAACGATCCGGGCGGAAGCGGCACGTTCTTCTATGCGGTACTCGCCATGAACGGCGAGAACGGATACCGAGCGACGAACGCGATGCTGTTGGGAGATCGCATCGCGCCGCAGACCGTAGAGATCCAGGATGGCCGCGCGGTGTACAACTATGCCGAACGAAGAGCGGACGAGCCGATGTCGACGCGGCCCTCGATGGGCAGAAGCACATGGATCGCCTACAACAAGAATACCAACGAGATCGGGGAGTGGGTGAAGGATTTTGAGGGCGAAACCGATACCGTTCTGAGCGAAGCGCAGGCCCGCGTCATCGCGGAGCGCTTGTGCATCAAGGGCGGCGAGGCGCTTGAGCCCGGCACGCATAATGCGAATACCCGCACGTGGTGGTTCGATGCGAACCTGAACACGACGCGCCCGGGATGCGATCCCGCCTGCGTGGTTTCGGAAGATAAAGGAACCGCGGAAATAAACTGGCGTTGCACGGGAGCTATCGGACCGAACGATTCGGGCGTGCGTGGCAAGGTTCTCTTGGGGCCGACCTGTCCCGTCATGAGAGTTCCACCCGACCCGCAATGTGCCGATAAGCCATACGAAACGATGGTCGCCGTGATCGTCGTCGGCAGTCCGAGCGGCGCTCCGTACGCGGTCGTGAAAAGCGGCGCGGATGGAACATACAGCATCGCGCTTCCGCCGGGGACCTACGCGCTGCAGCCGCGGGGAAGACAGCCGTTCCCGATGTGCGGAACGAAAGACGTTACGGTCACTGCGGGGAACGTGCTTGAAGCGAATTTGTCGTGCGACACGGGGATACGATAGCGAGATAGCTCTCGCCAGGGTATATATTCTGTCTTGCTTTGTGGCATTATCCGCATCCGGGTGGCGTTCGCCGTCCGGAGTTTTTCCGCGCCGGAGATGCTGCAATAGAGAACGAGTTGGATGATGATGGGGGAGGTATGATACGGAAATGGAGAGAAAATTCTTGACTTGTACGGATGCGTAAGGGATGATAGCGGGCAGCTATCCGGAAAGGGAGACAGGACATGAGAAATAGATTGAGACGGATTACTCTTGCGGTGCCTTTCGTTGTTCTCGCGGGTTGCGCGGCCCATCGCCCGCCGGCTACGGTGGGGAACGGGTTCGAGGACTGCGCGGAGGTCAAGCTGCCGTTCAAGGCGCAGCTTCGCGAAGCGACGGACCCGCGCATCGTTTCCGCCGCGGATCGCGCGATCGACATCGCGAAGCCGGGCATCTGGATCCACGTCTGCGAGTTCGTGGATGGCCGTGGGCTGCCGGCAGCGGTCATCTCGAAGGACGTCGATGCCGACGGCAAGGCGTTGCAGGCGCGCTTGGTCGTTTCGCGCGCGGCTGCGGTACGGCTCAGCGACGCCGGTCTTCTCGGTCTGCTCACTCACGAGCTCGCCCACGTGCTGCTCGTCACGCCGACCGCATGCGATATCGGTACCTACCGCGAACGCACGCCTACGCTCGAAGAGCGAGTGGGTTGCGAGACCTCCGTGAACGCGAAGGCCGCTTCATTGGTCGGGAAGCAGACGATCATCACCATGCTTCGCGGGTTGGACAACGTGGACAATTCGCTTTGCCGAATCAGCAAGCGCGTGTGTTCGTATCAACGCGCCGAGATCGCCGCTTGCGTCAAAGCCCTGGAGATGACCGACCTCGACGCGTCGTCCGCCGAAACCGCGATCATTCGATAGCGAACGACATTCCCACGGGGGCGGCGAGAACCTCGCCGCCCCCGCAGCACATCCGGCGGTCCGGCCCATACCGCGTTATAATACCTTCATGCCGGGCATTTCCATCATTGCGATCGCGCTCCTCTATAAAATATGCCACATGGCGAACATTCTCGTTCTGTCGCGCCTGCTCAATAACGAGGTCGGCGCCACGATGTTGTGGTACATCGCGGGTTTTATCACGCTGGTGTTCGTCTACGGATTGGCGATCAAAAAATATGCGCCGCCGCACTGGCAAAAATGGTCTTGGGTACCCATCGTGGCTCTGCTCCAGCTCATGATGTTCGTGGATCCGTTCCTCATACTCGTCGGGCTCGGCGGATTATTCTACTACGCCCTCATCGCGCTCGAGGGGTCGGTATTGCGATCGCTGTCGACATTGGACGTCAACCGTTTCGTACTGACGTTCGTTGCGGCGCTTCCCGCCGCGCTGTATCTGTTCGTTCCGGATGCCCGCTTTACGGAGCCGTTCACGCTCTATGCCGTGAGTACGCTGCTCGCCTTCTTTGCGTCGCTTTCCGATGCGTCGGTGAAGAACGAAGATGGCTCCGCGCCGGAGAAACGCACTCCGCCATTCCTGTCGAGTGTCCTGTTTGCGGGGGTTTCGGCGGGAATCTATTACGTAGGAACATTGAACGGCGTGTCCTTGCCGCCGGAAGCCTCGCGGATGATCCTGGCATTCGTGTTCTTGTTCTACATAGCTTCCGCGATGATCGTTCTGCGGTCGTTCGATGCGTATCTTCGGCACAGGGTCGCGGAAGGCGCAGGAGGAACGCGCGAAGCGGAATAGCTCGCGGCGTTCGCGGATGTTTTTCGGTGAATCCCGCCACCCGCCGGAGGCGGGCGATTGAAATGAAGGGCGTTTTGGGAGATGATGGGAATCAATATTAAATATGAAAAAGACGAAGCGAGATATCGTGGTGTATCAGGCGCCGAGCGGAGCCATTGAACTGCGCGGCGATATTCGGCGCGAGACGATCTGGGCGACGCAGGCGCAAATTGCTTTGGCATTTGATGTAGATGTTCGGACGGTGAACGAGCACTTAAAGAATATCTACCGCACAGCCGAGCTCGAAGAAAAACCAACTATCCGGAAATTCCGGATAGTTCAAAAAGAGGGTAATCGCACGATTTCTCGCGATATTGCTCATTATGATCTAGATGCAATTATCTCAGTTGGTTACCGCGTGAATTCACAACGAGCGACAAGATTTCGCCAGTGGGCCACGAAAACGTTGCGGGCGCATATCGTTGAAGGCTATACGATAAATCGTAAGCGCATCGGGCAAAATTACGACGCATTCTTGAAAGCAATGGACGACGTCCGAGCCCTGCTTCCGTCCGGCGGGAAGATGGACGCGCAAAGCGTGCTCGATCTCATTCGCGCCTTCGCCGACACATGGGTTTCTTTGAACGCCTACGATAAGGGTATTTTCCCCGGCAAGACCACAAAGCGGAAAGTAGCGGTGACGGCAGATGCTTTGCTTGAGGACATCGCGCGACTCAAAGCCGATCTCATGAAGCGCGGAGAAGCGAGCGAGCTTTTTGCGGCCGAGCGGAACCGGGAAACGCTCGCCGGTATTGTGGGAAACGTTTTCCAGTCGTTCGGCGGCAAGGAATTGTATCCGAGCGTTGAAGCGAAGGCGGCACACTTGCTCTATTTTGTTGTGAAAGGACATCCATTCACGGACGGCAATAAGCGCTCCGGTGCGTTTGCGTTCGTGTGGTTCTTGCGCCGCGCCGGTGTGCTGAATAAAGCTCGTCTTACGCCGGAAGCGCTCACGGCGCTCACCTTGCTCATCGCGGAAAGCGACCCGAAGGATAAGGAACGCATGCTCGGGCTCGTGACGATGCTCTTGGGGAAAGTGAATAAACAACGATAACATTCCAACATTCTCAAGAATGTTGGAATGTTGTGAGAGAGGTTGAATATTCGTGGGGATTGGATAATGATGGGGGCAGTTTTCCGAAAGGGGGTAAAACGTGCGGCAAAGGTTTGCCGGTATCGTTCTCGTAACGTCATGCATCGTCCTGGCGGGCTGTGCGCATCTGCAGGTGGCCGGGATGAGCGTGCCGGTGGACCTCACTTGCGCGTCCCTCGAGCTGCCGAACGGAGTTCGCGTCCGCGAAGCGACACATGCGCGCATCATCGAAGTGACCGGACGCTTGTCCCGCATCGCGGAACTCGGTTACCCGCTTCGCGCGTGTGAGCTTGCAGACGACGACGCACCGCCGACGGCGTTCTCCGCGAAGACCGTCAAGGATGGAGCCATCATACAGGGATACCTCATCATTGCGCGCTCCGCTGCGGAGCGGTACAGCGATGCGGCTTTTCTGGGACTGCTGGCACATGAGACCGCTCACGTTCCCATCGCACCGGAACCCGCGTGCAATATCGGCATCTACGGCAACCGTTTGCCGCCGGTCGAGGAGCGCGTTGCCTGCGAGGCGCCGGTAGACGCGAAGGCCGCGTCATGGGTCGGTAAGCCGGTGATGCTCACGATGCTCCGCGAGGTGCAGAAGTTCATGTCGCCACTGCTTGACGCGGACTTTCGGACGTACAACGACGCCGAGATCGCGGCTCGCATCACGTTCTTGGAGGAAGCGACCCGCCGCGACGCGTCCGCAAAAACCACGGTCGTTCGATAGCGAACGACATTCCCACGGGGGCGGCGAGAACCTCGCCGCCCCCGCAACACATCCGGGGATTGAGAAGCTTGGGCAATGGTTTTCTGAGAATCGCGGTCCGGCTTCTGAGAGCAGAAGCCGTCCGCTGCGCTCTCGCACCGCCGATGTATGAAGATGCCAATGTGTGCCGGTGCTCCGAGAGCTTCTCGGAAAACCATCGCCCGTGCTTGGTGAGGCCGGGTTTGAAAAAGAAGAATTAGGTATGGAATGACAGTGTTTGACATTTTGTGAAATAATCGTATGTTTACGTCAGTAACTCTTCATAGCGGGCGGGCGTAGGCTCCCCACGGTTCGGGTTCCATTATCGGGAGGGGGTGTGTGGTGAATGACGTGAATGAGAGATCGCAGAGAGTGTTCAAACAGCTCCTCACGGTTTCTCGGGTAGAAGTGCCGAATGGGATCACGGTTGTGAGTGACATCGGTGGAAGCAGTCTCCAGGCGATCGCTTTCCACGATTCGGTACAGATAACCCGACGAGCGGCCGGGATCATGGATGACGATGAGCTCGCGTTCGTGCTGGGCCACGAGATCGCGCACATCGAGGGAGGCCATTGGTTCGACGAGGAAAAGTGGCGGTCTCATGGAAGAGAGAAAGCAGAAGAGTATTTGAGCAAGCTTGACTCTGATGCGGGTTTCTTCACGACGCTTTTTGCCTCTGTCCTTTCGGGCGTAGCGGCTGGCGTTGTGGTCGGCCTTGGTGCGCTTCACGAGAGCCGTGAAAACGAACTGGCAGCGGATCGCCGCGCACTCGAGATCATGGCTCAGGCGGGCTACGATGTTCACAAGGCTCCGAGCGGTCTCATCAAGATTACCAGCGACGCCAGCGGGAGAGCCACGTTCCTCGAACAGCTGCGCTCGACTCATCCCGAGACCGCTGAGCGTGTAGAGCGCATGCAAGAAGCTATCGAGGAGATGGGATGATGCGCGGCATCACCCAACTATCACTCGAACGATGCCGCGTCCATCACCTGACAGGGGTTCCGTTCCGACGGAACCCCTGCTGAAATTTTGGATATTCTCGACAAAATGGGATTTTATCCTGAGCGAGCTTGCGAAGTCGAAGGGTTTGGGGGATGATGTGGTTGTCTCTTAAGTCCAACGATGAACGAAGAGGAAACACGCAATCGTCTGATTCGTCCTGCCATTATCAACGCCGGATGGGTAGATCATCAAATTCGAGAGGAATACGCCTACACTCTTGGGCGTATTCATGTTGCAGGCAAAAAATGGAAGCGGGGCGAAAAGAAGAGAGTGGATTTTTTGCTCGAATATCGGCCAGGCGTACCACTGGCGATCGTCGAGGCAAAGCATACCGGTAGACCTTTGGGCGAGGGCTTGCAGCAAGCCCTCGGCTACGCAGATGCGCTCGACGTGCCATTTGTATTTTCGTCTAACGGCGAGGGGTTTCTCTTCCACGACAAGACTGGCGTGAGCGTGACAACCGAGCAAAAGCTTAGATTCGATCAGTTCCCCTCGCCCGAAGTATTACACAAGCATTTCGTTGCCTGGAAACAAAAAAGTGGCGTGCCCGTCAGTGCTGTCGCCACCGAATTTCAAAACGAAGACCCGCTCAAATCGGAGCGTTATTACCAACGTATCGCCGTTGATAGAGCAATTGAGAAATTTGCCGCCGAACAGCGACGCCTACTCCTTGTGATGGCGACAGGCACAGGTAAAACTCGTGTCGCTTCGCAGATTATATGGCGACTAAAAAAGCTTGGCCTTGTGCGGCGCGTACTTTTTCTCGCCGACCGTAATGTTCTTGTTGATCAGGCTAAGGGTAACGACTTCAGCCTTTTTGGATCTTCCATCACTAAGATCACTCGCCAGAGTTTCGCGCACCCGGGCGATTTGATGGCGTACGAGGTATTTGTGGGCATCTACCAGGCGCTCACAGGCCCGAGTGAAGCCGACAAGCTTTTCAAAAAGCTACCACCCGATTTTTTCGATCTTATAGTTATCGACGAATGCCATCGCGGCGCTGCATCGCTCGACAGCGAATGGCATGAAGTATTCGACTACTTCACCGGCGCGGCGCACCTCGGACTCACCGCTACGCCCAAAGAGACTACAGAGATCAGCACAACACATTACTTCGGCGACGCTCTTTATACCTACTCGCTGAAGCAAGGCATCGACGACGGTTATCTCGCTCCATATAAGGTTCTGCGGGTCCTTCTTGACAATGACATCACCGGCTGGCGCCCTTCGCCAAATACGGTGGACGATAAGGGAAATCCGGTTGAGGATCGTGTCTACGAACTTAAGGACGTTAATAGATCAGTCATCTTCCCCCAACGCGACGCGCTTGTCGCTAAAAAGATTATCGAGTATCTTGACGCCATTGGCGACCCATATGCCAAGACGATCGTCTTTTGCCGTACCACCGAACACGCCGAGCGTATGCGTTCAACTCTCACAAACGCGCTGGGCGCACGGGCACAGGAAAGTACCAAGTACGTCATGCGCATCACTGGCGACGACGAAGAGGGCAAAATGCAGATCGACTCGTTTACGCACCCAGACGAGCGCTTTCCTGCGATTGCCACCACTTCGCAGCTTCTCTCGACCGGCGTGGACACGCAGACAGTCAAGCTCGTTGTTCTTGATAAGACGATTGAGAGCATGACAGAATTCAAGCAGATCATTGGGCGTGGTACGCGCGTCCGCGAAGATAAGGGCAAGACATGGTTTACTATTATGGACTTTCAGGGCGCGACCAAAAAGTTTGCTGACCCTGAATTCGACGGCCCCGCCGAAAGGGTATTTGAAGTTGGCGAGAATGTGCCTTCGATAGCCGACGAACTTAATAAAAAGGACCCTGCGGATGAGCCGATTGAGCAGAAAGAAAAGGAAGACGAGCTCGTCGATCTCGTGCTTGAGTCCCATGGGCCGGAAATCAAAGACCGCCCGCCCGTCTACACTGTGAGCGGCGTCTCATACGCTGTTGTTAAAGAGCAGGTCCAGTATCTCGGGAGCGATGGGAAGCTCATCACCGAATCACTCACCGACTTCACCCGCAGGAACATTCTCAACCGCTACCCAACGCTCGAAAATTTCTTTCAGGCTTGGCAAGGGGCTGAGCGTCGGCAAGCCATCATCGATGCCATAGACGAAAGCGGCATTCCGCTTGAAGAGCTCCAAAGACAGGTCGGCACAGAGTTCGATCTCTTTGATCTTGTTATGCATGTTTCCTACGACAAAAAGATGATGAAAAAGAGCGAGCGCGCTGATGCGCTCCGCCGGAGCAACTACCTCAATAAATGGAGTGGCAAGGCGCGCGAGGTAGTTGATGCGCTCCTGGAGAAATATGCTGATGTGGGCTTTGTCGCGCTTGATGAGCTTGAAACGGTCAAAACCCCGCCGATCTCATCACTTGGCGAGCCGCTCGAAGTCTTGGGATGGTTCGGTGGCCGTGAAGGATTTGCGAAAACATTAGACGAGCTTGCCGACTCGCTCTCGGCGGTTGGAGTAAAGTAACACTATGGTAAACGACGCACTCATCAAAGGCCTGCGCAATCTCATGCGGGGCGACCACAACGTCTCGGGGGATGCACAGCGCATGGAGCAGATCGCATGGCTCCTATTTCTTAAAATTTTCGACGACCGCGAAAAGGAGTTCGAGGCATTCGAAAAGGGTTATAAATCGCCCATCCCCAAAGAGTTCAAGTGGCGCGCGTGGGCCGCACCGCTAGACGGTCGCACGGGGTCCGCGCTTATTGAATTTGTCGAGCGTGAGCTGTTTCCTAAACTCAGTGGTCTTGAGATTTCAGTAAAAACAGATCCGCGCCATGCTGTCGTCAAAAAAGTGATGAGCGAGACACGCAATTACATGAGCGAGGGTGTGCTTTTGCGGCAAGTCGTGAACCGTCTCAATGAGTTGGATCTCACAAAAGCGGCCGACCGGCATGCGATGAACGATATCTACGAAAAATTCCTCCAAGAGCTCCAAGATGCGGGAAGTGCGGGCGAGTACTATACGCCACGCCCCATTACTTCCTTTATTGTCGATATGGTCGCACCAAGGTTGGGCGAATCGGTGCTTGACCCTGCCTGCGGCACGGGGGGCTTCCTCGTCCACGCGCTCGAGATCATTAAAAAGGAGGCGAAGGACAAAAAGGATATCGATAAATATCAAAAAGCGATTCAAGGCTGGGAATCAAAACCCCTGCCGCACATCCTTGCTGTTACCAACATGCTCTTGCACGGTGTTGATGCGCCTTCAAACCTCATCCGCAAGGACTCGCTCGCGCGCCCAACGAACGACATTCGCGACGACGAAAAGGTGGACGTTATTGTCGCAAATCCTCCATTCGGCGGGCATCAGAAGGACGGTACGGAGAAAAACTTTCCGCGCCAGTTTCAGACCAAAGAAACAGCGCTTCTCTTCGTCTATCTCATCACGCAGATGCTGAAGCCTGGCGGCAGGGCGGGGATCGTGCTCCCCGATGGCTTTCTCTTTGGCGACGGTGTGGCCGCACGGCTCAAAGAAGAGCTCCTCACCAAGTGTCGGCTCGATTGCATCGTGCGCATGCCAGGCGGCGAGTTTACGCCCTACGCCGCGCCGAAGGTAAACCTGCTCTTCTTTACGAAAGGCGAACCGACCAAAGAAGTATGGTACTACGCGCTTCCTCTCCCTGCGGGTGTGGGCAAAAATGGCTTCACCAAGACCATGCCGCTCAAAGACGAGCATATGGATGAGATACGGAAATGGTGGGAAAAGCGTAAAGAGGGCCCGAACGCCTGGAAGATCAGCATTGCCGACATCAAAGCTCGCAACTGGTCACTCGACTTCAAAAACCCGAACGGCCCCGCAGAGGCGGAGCACAAAACCCCACAGGAGCTGCTAGAGCAGGTAGAGGAGGCGGAAAAACAAATCTCTGCGTTGTTGAGGGAGATGAAAAAGTATCAGTAGTAATAATAATGTTATATCATCATATATAACTTATATCGGAAAATATGCGATATATTACGATAATAACATGTCCATTACATATATCATTATCGGGTACAGGTGATTGAATGCATATTTCGCTACCTCCTTGACAAGAGAGAGCCAGAGGAATACAATCTCGTTATTAATACGTTATATCTAATTCTATCCAGCTATGATAAAAACAATCGAACAGCGCCTTGCGGAACTCGAGGCTCGAGTGACTAGCCTTGAGAAGCGTGCGGCAGCACCACACGAAAGTGACACCGACAGTCGTCTCCCGCCTCGGAAGAAGATGTCCGCAAAAGAGTTCTTGATGACCAAGACCTTCAAGAGCGAGCTAGAAAAAACCCTTGTACTCGTGTATCACCTGGAGCACGTAGAGGGGATGCTGTCGTTCAATGTGAATGATGTGGTCGGAGTATTCCGAGCTGCGAAGGAGAAAAAACCGGTCAACCCCAACGATGCCGTGGCAAAGAATGTCGCTCGCGGTTTCCTCATGGATGCTGCAGAGAAGAAGGAAGGTAAGAAGGCTTGGACCCTGACCGCAACAGGCGAAAGATACGTAGAACAGGAGCTTGGCAAATAATCAACGACGTATGACAAAAACGAAACGTACAATAAAGACACCTACGACAGAGCTTCCTCCTCTTTGGGAGAGCGGGTTTTTCAAAGAGTGGCGTTCGGCTAGCAATGTCGCGGAGGCGTTCGCCAAAACGGGATGCCATTTCAGCGCTTCTGCGGTGAGTAAGGTGCTCTCCCGCGCCAAGTTCATCACGCGCAAGGGAAAAGGCGTATCTCTGAAGTACATACAAGCTTATCCATTTGAAAAATAACATCTATGCAGCAAGAACAAATTGCAAAGATTTTCACACAGCTCGCCGATCATGAGGCGCGCCTTAAGCAGTTGGAAGATGGCGCACCTACCGCACCCTTCCTTGCTGTTGGTGGAAGTCGTAAGCAAAAAACCCTCCGAGAAATCGTGAAGGGCAAGAAATTCAAGAATGGCCAGGAGCAGATTGCTGCCATAGTTTGGTATCACGAGAAAGTGCTCGGCCAGCGCATTTCGAAGGAGCAAATCAAAGAAGAATGGGTGAACGCAAAGATGAGCGGCAACTTCTCGCCTGTATACTTCTCTCGCGCAAAGGACGTCCTTATCCGTGTACACTCCGACGGCACCTGCGACCTTACGCAGAGTGAAGAGGAGCGGCTTGATCATCTCTTGAACAATGAACCCTCTAGCGCAACATCTAAATAACTTGCCGAACGACTTGGTTACGGCACTGCAAACAGAGTTCCAAAAACTACACAAGCAACACTACTTGGGGAAGTGGGAACCGGCTGAACTCGACGGAGGGCGCTTCGCCGAAGCAGTTTTGCGTATTGTGCAGCACAAAAACACAGGTGCACATACATCCATTGGTACGCAATTGAATCGCAAAGCAATCGTTGGTGGCGCGGCAAAAAATACAGCATTGCCCGATTCGCTGCGTCTTCAAATACCCACTTTGTCCGAGCTCATTATGGACTTCCGGAATAATCGTAATTCCGGGCATCTGGGCACGATTGACGTGAACGAGATGGATTCTTCCTTTGTGCTCAATGCTGCCAATTGGATTATGGCTGAACTCGTTCGACTCGAGACGCAGATGAGTCCTGCCGATGCTCAAGCAGAAATAAAGAAGATCATCGAACGCAAGGTACCGATAGTCGAGGAGATTGGCGGTCGCTTGAAATGCCTCGATCCAAAATTGGATGCAAAAACCAAGGCGGTGGTATTTTGCTATCAAAAATATCCAGAAGCCATATCGTTGGACAATTTGGTGGATTGGACAGAGTATACAAACGGGGGAGTTTTACGGAGACAATTGGCGAAGCTGAATAAGAGCGGGATACTCGACTTTAGGGACGATATGGCGCAACTCACGAAAAAAGGCATTGCCTGGGTCGAGAAAAATATCGAGTTTAAAATTGAGGTATGACCTATCCAACAAAAAAACTCGGAGAGGTTACGATTCTAAATCCGAAGAAATCTGAAATAAAAGACAGGTCCGACAATTCGTCAGTTTCGTTCGTGCCGATGCCCGCGGTTAATGAACGCACGCAATCGGTCACAGAACTTGAGACGAGAGAGCTCGGCTCGGTTCGCAAGGGCTATACCTATTTCAAAAACGGCGACGTGCTTTTCGCAAAAATCACACCGTGCATGGAAAACGGTAAGGTCGCCATTGCTCGAGATTTACAGAATGGAATCGGATTCGGCTCGACGGAATTTCATATCATTCGTCCCACTGACCAAATTACAAGCGAGTGGATTGTCCAAATCATCGGAAGTCTGGCATTTCGAGAAGAGGCCGAAAAGCACATGCACGGTGCTGCCGGACAGCAACGCGTGCCAGTTGAATTCTTAGCCCAATACGAAATCCCCGTGCCGCCTATTGCGGAGCAGAGAAAGATTGTTGCGAGGATAGAAAAGCAATTTGCGAAGATTGACGAAGCCGCGCGCCTGCGCGCGGAGTCACAGGCACTTACCGACCAACTCCTCCCAGCCGCCCTCCACGAAATCTTCTCCACCGCTAAATCCAAGGGATGGGAAGAAAAAGAGATTGGAAGAATCGCAGAGATTGTGACGGGAAAGACACCGCCCACGGCGAAACGTCATTACTACGATGGAAATATTTTGTGGGCGGGACCACCGGATTTAGACAGCGGAAAGTATGTTTTCGGTACACGAAAACAAATAACACGGCAGGCGATTGTTGATGGTACTGCGCGCGTGGTTCCTGCTGGCAGCGTACTTGTGTCCTGCATAGGAATAATAGGAAAGGTAAGTATTGCATCTCAAGAAACGGCAACGAATCAACAAATCAATGCATTTATTCCAGACGTAAAACAGGTCATATCTGACTTTTTGTACTACGCAATATGGGCTCACCAATCTGAATTTGAGAAAAGAGCCTCGAGAACGACCCTGCCGATCATTAATAAGTCTCGCTGTGCAGAAATAAAAATCCTTCTCCCGCCGCTTGCGGAGCAGAATAACATTGTCAAAAAGCTCGACGCGCTTGCCGAACAAACACGCACCCTCACCGCGCTGCAATCCTCCCAAGCCGCTGACTTCAAATCCCTCAAGCAATCCGTCCTCGCAGAAGCGTTCGTTTAGTATGCCAATCTCAACAATTGAGACAATTCAAGACGTGTTGAGGTCAACAAAGAATGTGGACAAATTTGGTGAACTTGCAGTTTTAGCGAAACTTTCCGAATACGGATACAAAGTCGAATGGCACGGCGGCCGAGAGCCGTTTGATATTCTTGCAGACGGAAAGAAGATAGAGGTCAAATCTTGCAATTACGACAACGAGTGGGCTACAAAAAGTAATCTTGTTGGTGGATGGGATCGAATCAATCCTGCGAAATTTGATTATCTAGTTTGCGTCTCTTTCAACAAAGATTTCGAAAATGTGCGATATTTTATATTTACGAATGATGAAGCACGAAAGTTTGAGCAAACGAAATGGAAGACGTCTAGGGAGTTGAAAGGCCTTGTTTGGAAGAAGGATGTTGAAAATCCGCAGATGGCTGATAGTGAGAATAATTGGAGCAAGATTCGATAATTGGTAGACTTTAGTGCCTTGCTTGCGTGCCGCGTGGTCCTTTTGCATTCCCGGATCGGGAGTGAGATAACTCGCCCTTCCCGCGGTGGGGGAGTATTGCCTTCTGGCCATCAGATTCTTTTCGTGCTATCCTGCACTCGACAGCGGAATACTGCTGTCGTTATCAAGAGCGCGGCGAGAGCACTGGCTCGACGACCCGCCGGCAACTGGCCCAAGGCCATCCTGAGCGTAGCGAAGGACGACCAACGGTACAGTGCCCCATCCAGCCCCGAACGGGGAAGATAAAGGTCGAAACACCATACTCTTTCCTTGCGGAAAGAGATTTTTGTCTCTATGGAGATGCAACCGCAGGAAACGCGAGATACAAACAGACGAGAGGGATTCGTCGCTTTTGTGCCGCAACGTCTCTCGATCGATGGGATGCCGGAATTGGATCCTTTCCCGTTAAACGTGCTCTTTGCGAGCACGACGGTCCGGGACGGGAAAGCGGTGGCGGCGTCGGCGCTCTACAAGCCGGAATTACACTCGTTTCGGCGAAAAGGCCCGGTGAGCAGGATGCTGTACCGCAATATCTACGGAGATCAAGCCTGCGTCACGATCTCGTACGATGCCCGGAACGAGAAACATGTCGGCAGGAAGTTCATCAACGGGGAATGCGTTGTCATAACCGACGGCGGAGCCAACTGGCAGATGTTCTTCATGCACCTCACGATGAGCGGACTCGTAAACGGCGAACCGTGCACGTTCGGGCCGGCGATCGGTGAACGCGCGTAGGCACCCGTGAAACCCACGGCGCTATGACGCGTCATAGCGCCGTGGACGGTATTTGCCTTTCCCAAGCGGGGGAGTTGTGTGGAGTATAATTGATCCATGTCCATCCGGTTCGACCCGGCTCACCGCAAGCAATTTTCACGAAATTAATTATCAAGGCCAAACAAAAATGATTGACTCGCCATTCGACGTATTGTCCGGTCCGATAGGTTTCGTATTGGGCATACTTCTGCTCTTTGCGATTTTCTTGGCGATTAGAGAAATTGTTATGTGGTACTGGAAAATTAACCGCATTGTTGATCTGCTTGAAGATATTGAATACAACACTCGGAAAGAGAAGGAGAAGGGCGACACCGACGAAGACGAAAGCGAGGAGTAATTAACCCTCCTCAACGAATTCGAGCGATAGCCCTTTGCCCTTCCCGCGCCGGGGGATAAAAATAGCCCAAAATATTTAAGCGGCCTCGGGATCTGTGTCCTTTGGCCGCTAACGATTGAATCGGGAGTTCATGCTCCCGGGACGGAGACGCCGTCCAGAATGGGGCTGTGGTCGCGGTGTTGATTCCGCACCATTTCGCCCTTCCAATGAGGCTAGGGTCAGTCTAGCATGTTGCAAATAGTTTGTCAATACCTCGTTTTTTTACCCTCCCGCGACGAGGGAGTATTCGTCAAGCCGAAGGTATACTATATGAACTATGGGTGCGCCGGATAACGTAATCGAAAAACGATTGTTGGCCTTGCAGTTCATACTCGGGCTCGCGTGGCTCATAGTTTCATGGAGATACTACAATCTGATGATATCGCCGGCTTCTTACTGGTCTGTCGCGTATGCGCCTACGTATATGGAGGCGACGCTTGAGCAAGGATCAATGGAACCGATTCGTTAACGCTATGAACACCTACAACTGGTACTCGTAGCTCGTGAATCCATCGTGCTCGCCCGTCTGTACGATGCACCAGCCTACTTCACCGACGAAGCGTGCGGGGTCCTGGAGTGGGAGGAAACATCGGAGGTGAAAAGAAAGTACGCGGCGGGGAGTGCCGCCAATTGAAGAGGGGGAAAGGGCCGTTCGCCCTTCCCCCTCGCTGCTTTTTAATCCGCCGATTTGCTTTGGGCTAAGCACCCCGCGTTCTCCAAGAATATAGAGAAACACGAAACAGCCGGGTCAGTTATCATTTTCCCGACCGGCGAGAGGGGAATATGAGATAATAAACCCATGCCCAAAGACATGAAAAAAATAGTCCTGAACACGCTCACGTGGGGATTCGCGCTCTGGCTTTTCGGCTACATCCTCGGACTCGTGTTCTTCGCGCTGGTTCCACCGGCTGTTATCGGCTGGTACATCATGCCCTTCGGCATTGCCGCGACGCTTTGGGTCTTGTTCAAAAAGGTAGAGCGGGATTCGTTCGGCTGTTATGTCGGAGTCGGCATTATCTGGACGCTCCTCGCCGTCCTCTTGGACTACCTCTTCATCGTTTTGATGCTTCATCCCGTGGACGGATACTACAAGCTCGACGTATATATCTACTACGCGCTGACCTTTGTATTGCCGCTCATCGCCGGCTGGTGGAAGAGGAAAAAGAAGTAGCCACTCGATATTCGCGGCGACGCCTTTCCGCGCTATGATGTTCTAGACCGAATCATGCCCAAAAACCCCGCGCTCGCCGTTCGCGGCCTCACGAAAATCTATAAAGACACCGTCGCGGTGGATGGCATTTCTTTTTCGGTCGGGCAGAAAGAGATCGTGGGGCTCCTCGGACCGAATGGGGCAGGGAAGACCACGACCATCAATATGGTCCTTGGCGTCCTGGCGCCGACCGCAGGAACGGTGCATATCGAGGCGATCGATATCGCCGCAAAGCGGAGCGAGGCGATGGGGCGCACGAACTTCGCGGCGGTCTATGCGCAACTGCCCGGCAATCTTACGGTGGAGCAGAACCTCCGCGTCTTCGGGCTTATCTATAGCGTCCGCGACCTCTCGGCGCGCATGAACGAAGTTATCGCCGAGTTCGACCTTGAGAGATTCCGCCGCACAAAATGCGGTACGCTGTCTTCGGGGGAGCAAACACGCGTGAGTCTCGCAAAGGCGATGCTCAACAAACCGCATCTGCTGTTGCTCGACGAGCCGACCGCCTCGCTTGATCCCTCCTCGGCGCAGATCGTCCGTCAAAAAATAAAAGATTACGCCGCAAGCGGAACGGGCGGCGTACTCTGGACCTCGCACAATATGCACGAGGTCGCCGACGTCTGCGACCGCATCCTTTTTCTCTCGCACGGGAAGATCCTTCTCGAAGGCGACCCGAAGACGCTGCCGCGCGACCACGGCAAGAAAGACCTTGAGGAACTGTTCATCGCCGTCGCGCGCGAACCATTATCGCTTGAACGGGATTAACTGCCATGGATATCAAACGAACCTACGCGATCTTCCTCCGCCAGTTCTATCTTATCCGCGACAATCCCACGCGGTTCTTTCAGATGTTCGTTTGGATAACCGTGGACGTTATCCTCTGGGGATTCATGAGCAGATACATCGCGGAAGTCGCCGGTCCCGGGTTCAGCTATTTGCCCGCGCTGCTTGGCGCGGTCATCTTGTGGAATTTTCTTATCCGTGTCATGCAAGGCATCACAATGGCGTTCATGGAGGACAGCTGGTCGCGGAATATTCTGAACATGTTCGCATCGCCGCTTTCGATTTCGGAATACATCGGAGGCTTTGTGCTGACGAGCATCGGTACGAGCATCCTCGTGCTCTTCTTCATGTTCGTCCTTGCGGCGGCATTCTTCGGGTTTACGGCTTTTTCCTACGGCATCACGATAGTTCCTTATCTCATCATTCTGTTCATCTCGGGCATCGCCCTGGGGATACTTGGCGTCACCGTAATGCTTCGGCTTGGCCCTTCGGCGGAGTGGCTCGTGTGGCCCATCCCGGCGCTCATCTCGCCGTTCGTCGGCGTAACATATCCGCTTTCTATCCTGCCGTCGTGGATGCAGAACATCGGGCACATGCTCCCGCCCTCTTATGTGTTCGAAGGGGTCCGCGCCACCATGAACGGGGGAGTATTCTCAATGGGTGATTTCGTCATCGGTTTGCTTCTCGCTCTGTTCTTTGTGCTATTGGCCTATCGCGGATTTGTGCGCGTGTATCGCACAGCGGTTCGCACCGGCCTCATCGCCCGCTACAGCGCGGAGAGCGTTTCGTAAGAACGAGGCATACGTTCACGGCAAAACAGGAACGCGGCCGACTTCTTTTCTCGCTTGACTCCCAGTACAATGGACCTCATGGGAAAACCGCCGCTATCTCTCCAACGCCTCGCGTTCCTTGCGCTCATCGCCGCGTGCTCCGTGGCCGTTATTGCAGGAACCGCCTACGGCTACATTGCCTATCGGACGACCGCGTACGAAAAGCAGGTATTCGAAGAACGGACAGCCGCGTTGGAACAGACCGTTGACGCGATGACGGGCAGTTTGGGCAACGAAAAGGCATTGAACAAGAATCTGACGGATGACAATACGAGCTTGAACGAAGCACTTATCGCCGAACAAGGCAGAAATCTGGCGCTCTCTTCGCAGATACAGGAACTGACGGGAACCGTGGGGAAGCTCAAGAAGCTGAGCGAGACGCCGCCGGAACTCCTCAAGAAATATTCAAAAGTATATTTCCTGAACGAGAATTATGTGCCGTCGCCGCTCGCGAACATTGACGGCGGATATCTGCTGAAGCAGGGCGAGAACGAACAGATCCTTGCCGCGGTATGGCCGTTCATCACGAGGATGCTCGTGAGCGCCGACCGAGAAGGAAAAAAACTGCAGGTCGTTTCTGCCTACCGCTCGTTCGAAAAACAAGCGGCCGTCAAAAGCGGATATAGAATGCTCTATGGGTACGGCGCGAACCAGTTTTCCGCGGAGCAGGGATATTCGGAGCACCAACTGGGCACCACCGTTGACCTCACGACGCCAGCGATCGTCGGGCTCACGACGAAGCTTGACGCCACGCCGGAATACGACTGGCTTATGCAGAATGCCTATCGGTACGGATTTGTTCTTTCATACCCGAAAGGGAATACCTACTATCAATATGAGCCGTGGCACTGGCGATTCGTCGGAGTCGCGCTCGCAACATTCCTGCACGATCAGAACAAGCATTTCTACGATCTCTCGCAAGCGGAGATAGACCCCTATCTGATCAGTATCTTCGATTAGCAGACTCGGGCCGCAAACTAGATTTCCGGCTGGCGTCAGCGCCGATATTGCGAGTCGGTGAATTTGTAGAGTTCGCTCGATAAGTCCCGTACGAGCGCCGTGAGAGCCTGAAAACTCTCGCCGCGCGACATGATGCAGAGCGCATACGGATGGTTCGGATAATAAACGATGCCGCAGTCGTGAAGCTCGGTTCCGGTCCTACCAAGCACACGCTCGCCGAACTTGTGCGCGACTTTAATATACGACGGCGTCCCCGCGCGGATGCCCTGATCGAAGGTGGATTGCGAAAGTACGGCAAGCGCCCGCTCCGAGTATTCGCGGTTCAGATACGTGGCATTGTAGAGCACGCGCAGGAAGTACGAGAAATTCTTCGGCGAGACGATGCCTTCCGCCATGACATTTTGCGGCGCAGAAAAACCAAGCACGTCGTAGATCTCATCGATGAGGTTCCCGTCGGCATGGGTGGCGAGGATCTGTGCGGCGTTATTGTCGGAGTCGGCAACCATGCTCTGCAGTAATGCTTCGACCGTATACGGTTTCCCCGGGACGATGGGTTTCGTCGGTTTGAAGTTCTGGTACCGCGTCTGGTCATCGGTGCCATCGAATGAATATTTTTGCGCAAGAACGGCCGGGTCCGTTTCAGCTTGTTTGAGATACGATATCATCAGCGGAACCTTGAGCAGGCTTCCCGGCGCAAAGGTTTCGTCCTCATGCACGCCGAACCATTGTCCCGAAAGCAGGTCGCGATAATACAGGCCCGCTCCGGAGACGGTGTGCGATTCCATGTTCTTGCTCAGAATGTCGCTTACGGTCTTCTTGGCCGCCGCGAATCCCTCGAACGAACTTCCTTCGCTCGCGCCGCACATGAGGAGGGGATTGATGTATTCGAACTCGCCGCCGGCACGGACTTGGGTCGCGGTAGAATTCTCGAGAGAAAAACCGCGGAACAGTGACGTGAACCCAACAGTCCCGCCGAGATACCCAACGCCCACGCCGAGAAGCAATACTACGAGATACGCCCAGCGCTTCATGATAAATATATTGTAATATATTATCCCTCAAGAAACTCGTTCGGCAACCCGAGGAAGCGGTCCTCTCTATACGTGCTTCGCTTCCAAGTAGAGGAATAGCGGAATTTCCTTCCTCGCGCGGTCTTCCGCTTTTGCGCGAGGTCCCGGTTCGCTTTTCTTGTGCGATATCCACTCTTCAAGCTTGACGATAGCGAATCCGTGTTTTGCGAGCGCTTTCATATAGACCTGGAGCGGCCGGTGGAAGGAGATAGTCCGTTTCCCGGGCGCAGCATTGTTCTCGCGGGATCGGTCGTCGCCCGAGCGGGACTGGCTTGGATGCATATCGATCGCCGCGCGCGAGTCCGAAAGATAGGCGTTCACGCGGCGGTACTGCATGGCGTTCGGCTCATCCCATTCCCAGCTCGTGCGTCCGGGAATGCGGAAAGCCGGATGGTTCATGACGAGCGAAAGGTGGCCCGCAGGTTTCAGCACGCGGCGGCATTCGGCGAACACATCCGCGAAATTCTCGATATTTTGAATCGCAAGCACGATGACCGCCTTATCCGCGCTTGCGGTCTGTACGAACGGCATCGCGTGCGCGGGAGCAACATGGAACTCCGCGTTCGGCAGAGTTTTTTTCTTTGCGAGCGCGATGAGCTCTTTGCTGATATCAACGCCGATGACGGTCGCTTTGTTGTTCGCAAGCGCGCGAGAGAACATGCCTTGTCCGCAGGCGATATCCACGATGAGCTCGTTCGGATGCGGATCGACGAGGCGGAGGAGGTTCGGCAAGATGACCTTGCTTTGGTAGGTATCGCCCGAACGTTCAAGCAAGTTGTCGTACCATCCGGCAACGCCGCCCCAGGATGTTTTCGGTTTCGGCATGCGGTCATTGTACCCGAGCGGAGCGGTTTGGTGAATTGCGTCGGCCGCGACGGGGAAGACGGATATGAAAATGGTTCCGAGCGGCTCCGCGATGCGGAGCCGCTCGGCGGTGAGCGGTCACTGGACGAGCCGGATGTTGTGGATGTGCCAGAGCGGATAGCACCACCTGCCGTTGTCGTTCACGTATCGCACGGCGACGAAATGCGACGTGGCGTATCGGCGCCGCTTGCCGCGCTTCGCGAAGACCTCGGCCACGCGTCCGCTGCGGACGTTCTGCACATAGAAACCGGCCTCCGGTATCTGCGTCATCGCGCCCTCCTGTGGTTTTGGAGCCTCGGACAGTATACGCAGGAACACGAAATAAAAAAACGAAGGGCATGGTCCGCGTGCGCGAACCATGCCCACCTTGTCGTGTCGTTCCGAGGTTTCAGGCCTCGGAGTAGAGCTGCCGCGTCCGGAGGAGCGCCTCGCGCGCCTCGTCGATGCCCTTCGCCGCGAGCTCGCGGAGCGCCTGGAGCTTGCGCTCCATGGTGAAGCTGAGGGGCTCGGCGGCCGGCTTCGGCGCCGGCACCACCTTCGTCTCGACGACGACGGCGACCATCTCGGCCTTGGTGGCCTTGGCGATGGTCCGCGCCGCGTCCTTGGGGAGCTGGTGCTCCCACCCGACGGCCTTGCGCCCGGGCTTGGGGAGCAAGGGGGTGCGGGGGACCCGCGTCCGCGCGCCGTCGAGGAAGTAGAGCTTCCCGCCGACCCAGCCGACGGGCCGCTGCCGCTTGCGCACGATCTTCGCCGCCAGCCGCTTCCGCCGCGCCAACACCTGGTCCAGAGCCTGCATCTCGCTGGTCTTCTTCATGACCTTCTCCTTGTATGCCAGGACATTCCTGCCCTAGCGTCCGGGAAACATTGTATCAGAATAAATATACTTTGTCAATATTCATTCGCGACCGTTTAGTAGATCAAGATGCAATGCTGCCCCCAGCCCTACTCACCCGAATGTTCACTACCTGGTATAGTAGATGTATGAGGAAATTCGGCGCACTCATCGCGCTTGCCGCGGCTCTAATTGCCGCGAGTTCGTATTCTTTCGCATTCGCGCAGGGCAACTCGCCCGCGACGGGTCTCATGGCCGCGAATGCGCAAGAAGGCGAGGGGTGGATCATTCCGAGCTTCATGAGCGACATCACCGTCCGGCCCGACGGACGCGTCGCGGTCCAGGAAACAATCGGCGTGGATTTTTTGAATCTGCAGAAGCACGGTATCGTCCGCGACATCCCGTATGCCTACAGCGAAGCGGACGGGAGCACGAGCTACACCGTGGTCACCGTAACCGACGTCCTGCAGGACGGATCGCCGGCGACGGTTCAAACGACGCGGAACGACAATAATCTGCGCATGCAGATCGGCGATCCCAATCGCACGATCTTCGGCGCGCATACCTATGTCATCCGGTATACCGTGTCCGGCATCCTCCGTTCGTTCGCCTCGTACGACGAACTGTACTGGAACGTGACGGGAAACGGGTGGCTGGTGCCTATTCTTTTGAGTTCGGCGCGCATAACCGTGCCGCAAGCATCGTCTTCTCCGGGGAAGATAGGGAACATGCAGGCAAGTTGTTATGTCGGACCGCGCGGAAGCACTCGTCCGTGTTCGACAAGCGATACGCAGGAGAACGAGGGATATTTTGTTCAAAAAGAACCGCTTGATCCCGGTGCGGGACTTACCGTCGCGCTGGGATTTCCGAAAGGCATCGTGCCCATACTGAAAGCCGACAAGTTCGAAGCGGCCGGTGCGAGCCCGCTCGGCGCCGCGGTGATGCTGCTCACGGCGGCGTTCGTATTCGTTCTCGGGGTGTTCTTCATTACGCGCCGTTGGTGGCGCTTGGGCCGCGATCATTGGTACAAACGTACGCCCGCGACGCGGATAGGCGCAGGTCCCGCGCAGGGCGGGGGAGACGGTACCGGTGCGACGGAAGAAACGATGCCGCTCGGCGCGCACGAGACCATCATCGCGGAATACGATCCTCCGAACAGTTTGCGTCCGGCCGAACTCGGCGTTCTGCGCGACGAGAAAGCGGACACGATAGACGTATCCGCGACCATCGTGGACCTCGCTGTGCGCGGGTATCTGGAAATAACGGAACTGCCGAAGTCCGGCATCTTCGGCGCAACGGATTACGAACTCAAGCGGCTGAAAACGATGGACGACAAGCTCATGCCCTACGAACGCACGCTCTTTGACGGGCTGATGAACATCGGGAACGGAGACGCTGTGCGCGTCTCCGAGCTCAAAGAAAAGTTCCACACGACGCTGAACAAGGTGCAGAGCATGCTCTACGAGCATATGACGAAGGAGGGATATTTCACCGTAAATCCCGTTTCCGCGCGCATGCGCCACGCTGTGGTCGCCGCGCTCCTCGTCGGCGTCGGCGTTATCGGCGCCGTGTGGACGGCGAACGCGAAACTGCTCTTCCCGACCTTGCTCCACGCCGCGGGGGCGGGAGCGCTGACCAGCTGCCTCGCGCTCGGCGTGGTGCTTTTCGTCGTCGCTCTTCGCGCGATGCCCCAGCGCACAGCCAAGGGACGCGAGGTGTATCGGAAGCTTCGCGGCTACGAGCTGTATCTGAAAAGCGTGGAACAATACCGCCAGCAGTTCTTTGAGCGCGAGGGAACGTTCATGCAGGTTCTGCCCTACGTCATCATGCTGGGACTCACGACGCGCATCGCGGCCGCCATGGCCGCGATGGGAATGCATCCGCAGGCGCCTGCGTGGTATCACAGCGCTTCAAGCGATGCATTTTCCATCAGCGCGTTCTCGGGTTCGCTTGATTCGTTCTCCAATTCGCTCGGCACGACAATGGCGTCCGCGCCGCACGGCAGCGGGAGCGGCGGCGGGGGATTCTCCGGAGGAGGCGGCGGAGGAGGCGGCGGAGGTTCGTGGTAGGAACGGAAAGCAAGCGATCGTCTTGACGTTGGGTGATATTTGATTTAGAACAAACACCAGAACGTTCCGTAGCGGGATTCATGCTTGTTCTCACGGAAAGGAGCGCGTTGTGGAACAGCTATTTTGCAGTGACGCGGAAAGGATCGCGCGACTCACGGAGATCGTGCTTCAGGAAGCGCTCGACCTCGGCCTCTCCGACGAAGACCATCAGGGCGGCTATCTCTGCGTCGCGAACAATGCCAATGGCGAGCCGTTGCACATCGTGAAGCTCGGCACCGTGAAGGCTGTACGGGATGGCCTGTGCGAGGAGGGAGTGAAAGGAGATGCGAAGCGGCTGTCCGAACATCCCGACCATCACACGAGCCATCAGTCCCGGTGTCTCGCGCGCAACGAGCGGAGCGGCGCCGTTCGCGCCGCGAACCACATCCTCGCGTTCCGCGGCCTCTCGGAAGCGCTGAATGAGGCGGTGATGCTCGTTGTCGCACGGGCGTACCTCGGTTGGAGGGCCCACGACAGCATCCGGTACTGCGAGGAGATGGCACATCTGAGCGACAACCCCTACTACGCGCAAATCGTCACCGGCATGTGCCAGCTGGCGCGCTTCGAGATGCTCAGGGGCGTCGTGCACGCGGACTAGCGTGTCGGCGTCGGACGGGGAGCATCTATCGCCCCCGGAGAAATGGAAAGGTCTCGTACATCATGACCTCCATCTCCGGGGGCCTTTCTATTTTTTAAAAAAAACGACGGGGGAGCTGGTGGGCTCCCCCGCAGGGTTCGGGCGCACTCCTGTGCGCCGGTTAGCGAGGAACGAAGGTGATGCGGTCCTTTTCACACCAGGCCGATCTGCTGAAGATGCTCAGGCGACGGGTGGAGAGGTTGTCCTCGTGGACAGGACACACGGGGTGAATGTGCATGTCGTAGGCCATCCACAAGAAGCACAGGGCATCCATCGCCAGCACTCCGATGACGAGTTTCTCCCAAAGGGGCATTGGTCTCCTTTCTTTGCGAACGCGCTAGCTGTCTTCGCCCAAATCGCCGGGGTCTTCGTCGCCGTCCACGTCGGTCGTGTGCTCGGCGATGTACTCGTTCGCGGCGTTCAGGAAGACGACGTGGGCCTCCGGGAAGAGCTTGCGCTCCGCGAAGCCCACGAGCGCCGCGAACGTTCTCCATTCCGCGACGACGCCGGGCTGGGGAACGAGCTTCGTTCTGTCGTCCACAGGGACGATGAACGGCTCGTAGAGGATGTTCTGGTAGGCGGTCTCCAGGGTGTCCAGCACGTGGTTACAGCGTGCGAGGTTGGCGTCGTCCATCGCATAGTCGAACCGTTCCCGTGCGATGCGCCGGATCGCGGCGAGCGGGGTCTCCAGCGTGTCGTCGGTGATGTCCCGTCGGCGTTCGACAGAGGGGAAGCCCCACAGTCGGAAGACCCCTCCGTCGTCCACGGCGTGTTCCACGAGGAACAGGTCGTCGTCGAAGTTGTAGAAGAGCGCGACGACGCGTTCTTTCCGTCCGGCATTCGCTTCGGTCATGGGACCTCCTTATCGGTGGTTGTGCCGCGGTCGGTTCGCAGGAACCATACGGCGAACAGGAAGAAACAGACGATTCCTCCGATCACGATGTGCGCGCGGTACTCCTGCACGGCGAGCGCGAAGAGGAAGAACGCGAACATCGCGAGAACGAAGAGAACGGCGAGCACGAGCGCGAGCGCGATGATTCCAACGATCGTAACGAGCGTATAGATGATGGAAAGAAGGAGTCGCACCGCGCGGTACAGGAGCGTCCTGATATGCGCCATATGCGCCTCCGAGCTGGCACCACTATATGAATATGGCAGCGAGAGGTCAAGGTGGCGCGGCAGCGGCGCGCGAATTCGTACGTACGGAGCAGAGGGGTATAATAGAAGCGTTATGTCCGTCAATTCTCGCACGGTCGCTGCCGCCGTTTTCATCGCGCTCCTTGCCGCGGCGTTCTACGTTGCCCGCGCGCCGAAGCGGGAGAGCGGGGAGGGAAATATCACCGCGCGCGCCGAGGCCTATTGCATAAAACAGGATGTTGCCGCCGTTTTCATCTCGGGCAACACGATAAAAGTCGTCGGCTCATTGCTTGGCGCCGGCGCAACGTACATCCGCGCCGACGGAACCGAACTGCAATGCCCCGTTGTTGCGCCGGATGCGATATCCGACGCATGCAAAGCCATTCAAGCGGTGGAGTATTGGACCGAGATATGCGACAACGCGAATCGCCCCGCCGCCGCGGAACCGGAGAACACCACCTCCTCATAGAACAAAGCGGAACCGTATCGTTCATGAACGAAAGAACCGATTAAAAAGCCGCGCTTGGCGGCCGGCGCGGGCAGCTATCGCTGCCTTTTCCGCGCTTCGCGCTCCGCCGCCCGGCGGACGGCTGTGCGCTCGCCGATCATATTCAGGACGGCAATATATTTCTTGTGATACGCATCGTATTCCGTGCCGGGCGCTGTTGCGTCGGCATATTGGAATTGCGTGTCGGGATGTTCCGCATCATGTTTGGTTTTCACGTTCCGTATCCCGCGCAGAGCGAACGCGCGAAGTTCGGCGACGAGCGCATAGAGCTGCGTTTCCGACCATGGCGCGCCGGACCGTTCGGCCTCTGTCGCGGCG
>JBEEJO010000007.1:0-22129 GCA_041169145.1 Candidatus Parcubacteria bacterium
TGGTTCGCATCTCCGGTCGCGACCTCCTCCGCAGGCGCTCCTGCGCGATTGAAGAACCAGAATCCGCCGACCAAGACGATCACGACGACGACTCCGATGAGTATCTTATTCATTGATGAAATGGGGTTGGTGGATGAAAATGCGACGTAAAAAGTGTTTCGTTAGTGTACTGCCCGACCAAATGGTCGTCTAGATTAGTTATCCACACCGAATTCCATCCGTTGGAGCGAACGGGGCGGGAAACCCGCGAACACGCATATCCCGAGAAGAGACGCCGCCAAGAATTCCGCAAGAGGCACGAGCGATGCGCCGCCCAGAACTTCGTAGAGCAAACCTGCCCCGAGCGCTCCATACGCAAGGCAGAGCACCGTAAGGCCGAGACCGGGCATGGAAGTGGAGAGTATCTCGGGATCGTCCGTTTCAAAATTCGGAAAGAGCGCGCCGATCGCAAGTCCGAGCGCCGTAAGGAAAGCGATAGCAACGAATATGAGCGAAAAGAAAAGTGCCGCCTCGGCAAGCGGGAGATCCAACACCGCGATATTCATCGCGGCAACACCGCCCCCGATAAGAAGGAACACTATGGCATAGAACATGAACTTCGCTCTATAGACCCGTGCAAGATCAAGCGGCGCACTTGCGACGATCCATGCCGTTTTCCGCTCGATGCTGAATGCGGGGAACACGAACCGCAGAATGAATGCGCTCATAAAATAGACGGCAACAACAACCTGGAGCGCTTCGAGGATATGGACCGCCTCTTCAAGGTTCACGCGATATTTCACCAGGCTGTGGCGAATGTATGCATTGAGACCCGCTTGCACCATCCATAAGAGCAACATGAATCCAAGCCACAGCGCGTTCCGCGGCGTCCGCACGAGGGTAAGCCACTCTTTTTCAAAGAGCGCTCCGGTTTGCCCGGTGAAATATCTCGGGAACCGGACCGGATCCGAAACGTCCCGCAAAACGGCAGGCTCTGCATGGAATCTTCCCTCCTGTAACTTTTGCCATACCGGAAGATACCACCGGGAAAGAATGTAAAGCAGTACTCCCGCGGCAAGCACGGAACAAAGCAGGCGAAGAAACGGCACGACAGCCCCGGCGGGATCGCCCGCTTCATACGCGGCGAGCACTCCGGCGGCGAGATGCGAGGGAAACACGGCAAACTTTTCCCTGATGGCTTCGGTTCCCGCGAATGCCGCGTTCTCCGTGCGAGCCCGGAACAATTCCACGACATCCGTTGACGAAAGACGAACGGATACCCATGCGCCACCGACAACGAGCGCGAGGCTGCCGATGGCAATGATCCATCCAAGCCGAACGAACGGCGCGCGCAATATCCATTCAATTGCCGCGAGCGCATAACTCACGATCATTAAGAAGATAACAGCGCACAGGACCGCGAACGCGACGAGAAGCGCGATGGCAGCGATGCTCAATGCCATTCCTGCACCGCTCAAGCCGAACGAATTCCGAATGGCAAAGAGCGCCGGCAGCGCGATAATGAAGAATGGCCAGGCGGACGAAGCAAATGCACGCGCGGACACATAGAGCGGCACGATACCGAAACGCGGCGATGCGACGATCCACTGGTCCCGCTCAGCCCGGAAGAGGCCGAGAAGCGACGAGATGATACTGCTCACAAAGACCAAGGCAGTGACGATGAAGAGGAATAGTTCGGAGGAATACAGGAAGAGCGCTTCACGCAGATAGGTATCCAGCGACATGAACATGAATCCGTTCAGAAAAAAACGGTATACGGCATAGCCCACGCCGAAAAAGACCAGCATGAACATTGCCGCCGTAAAAAGCCGCGCGAACGAATGGCGAGCAAAATATCTGCCGGTGCGGAAAAGATGATACCGAAGAATAGTGCCGAAGATCATCGTTCAGCGAGCTTTCGATAGACCGCGTCAAGCGGGGCCTTCGGGCCGAGCCGCGCCCGGCGGCGGAGCTCGCCCATCGTACCGATGGCAACGAGCGTTCCTTCTTTCAATATGCCGATCCGTGCGGCGATCTCCTCCGCGACCGGAAGCGTGTGCGTCACCAGCAATACCGCGCCGCCGCGTTTCGCGAACGCAGAAAACTCCCGCTTTGCGATCTCGGCGCTCGTCGGGTCAAGCCCGACGATCGGTTCATCGATGAGCAGCAGTTTCGGCTTGTGGAGCAGCGCCGCGAGAATGGCGAATTTCTGCTTGTTCCCCCGGGAATAATCCTCAAAATATTCCTGCTCCAATCCGGCGAGGCGGAACGTCGTAAGGAGTTTCCGAATTCGCATGAGCCGTTCGCGCTCCGGGACGCCGTACAGAGCGCCGGTGAAATGCAGGAATTCTTCTCCCGTCATCGCGGCCCAAACCGCCGGCTCGTCGGGAATGTAACCGACAACGGACTTCGTCGCCACGGGATCTTTCGTAACGCTCCTCCCGAAGATCTGGATATCGCCGCTCGTCGGATGAAGAAGCCCGGCGATAAGCTTAACCATAGTCGTCTTGCCGGAACCGTTCGGCCCAATGAGCGCGAATATTTCTCCCGGCCGCACTTCAAAGCTCACATCCTTCACGGCGATCTTCTGTCCGAAGCGTTTTGTGATTCCCTGAACCAAGAGCATGCGTTCAGTATATAGCAAAACGGCACGCGTAAGAATGGCGCGCGAAATATGTCATACTGAATGACACGATATGAAACGTATTGCCTATTTACTCGTCGTTCTGGCCTGGGCGCCCGCCGCGCTCTCGGCCACTGGTGGTGAACCGAGCCGAATTACGCCGGCGGTTTCCGTAACGCCCGAATCCCCGCTCCAGGGCGAACCGGTGATGATAGCCATCGCAACTCCCGGACCGCTCGCGGAAGCGATCTTCGACGGTATGCCGCTTCGCACCGTTCCCTACGAAGGCGAACGGCGAATCTTCATCGGCATTGATATCAATAAAAAACCCGGCGCGTATCCCCTACGGCTTGTTTTTCCGAATGGCGAAACCGTCGAACGGACCATCATCGTGCGTGCGCGCGAACGATATGAAGCGCCACTCGGCATTCCGGAAAAACTTGGGGGTAACACAACGGAAGCGGCCCAGCAGATCGTGAGCTCGCTCGCGTCGGAGAATGCCGTCCTCGCGGGATTATGGACGAATCCCCGCGCGCTCTGGTCCGAATCGTTCCAACCGCCGCTCCGCACGGAGCTTGTCGTCACGGACCCCTACGGATACGACCGGGACACGGTGGGCACCGTCATCACGCATAAAGGAACGGATTTTCGCGCGGAAGAAGGCACGCGCGTCCGCGCGATGAATCGCGGCGTCGTACGGCTTGCACGCACATTTTCGACATACGGCAAAACCATCGTCGTGGACCACGGCCTCGGTCTCCAGACGTTTTACATGCACCTCTCCCAAATCCGCGTCCACGTCGGCCAGCTTGTCGTTCCGGGACAAGTCCTGGGCCTCTCGGGACAGACGGGGTACGCCGAAAGCCCGCATCTCCACATAAGCGTCCGCATGAATGGCACATCAATCGACCCCGCGAAATTTTTGGAGCTGTTCGGTGTGCGATTGTGACTTAAGAACTTCCTCCCTACACGAACCGTGCGGCCTCCTCCGCGGTCGTAATACCCGCGAGTATCCTCTCCCGCGCGGACTGGCGGAGCGTCTTCATCTTGTCCGAACCTTCGCCATAGCTCTGCAACGCCGTGATTGGCGCTTTTTCCAAAATAAGCGACCGCATTCCCTCGTCGAATTCCATAACTTCAATGATGGATGTCCGGCCGAGATACCCGGTGTTATTGCACGCATTGCATCCAGCTCCTTTCGTGAACTCTCCCTGCTCGAACCCGAAATATTTCATGAGCGAAGATTCCGGCGTATAGGCCGTCCGGCACGAATCGCAGATCTTCCGGATAAGCCGCTTGGAAATGACGCCATTGATGCCGTACGCGATCAGGCTCCGCTCAATGTTCATATCCAACAGACGCGCGATGGTGCCGATGCTGCTGTTCGCGTGCACCGTGGAGAACACCAGGCGTCCGACAAGCGACGCGCGAACGGCGTATTCGGCAGTTTCCGGATCGCGGATCTCGCCGATCATGATGACATCGGGGTCCTGGCGAAGAATGGATTTCATACCGACCGCAAACGTGAGTCCTTGCTCCGGGACAATTTGCACTTGGCGCATCCCGTCGAACCGATATTCAACCGGGTCCTCAAGCGTAATGATATTCTTCTCGTGCGAGTTGATTTCCTGCAATATGGAATACAACAACGTTGTCTTCCCGGAACCCGAGGGTCCCGTCACAAGCACCATGCCGTAGTTCTTCGCGAAGAGCGCACGGCAACGCGCCAGCGTATCGGCATCGAATTCGGAGTTCTCCAGGGAGATGAGCAGCTCGGAACGATTCAAGACGCGCAAAACGATCGCCTCGCCCGAGACGGTCATGAATACGGAGATGCGCGCGCTCAGGGCCTGCTCTTGTTTCGGTCCCGCTTTCTGGTCCCCACCGCTTCCGTCGGCGCGCTTCGGCACGGATACGATGATATCGAAACGGCCGTCTTGCGGTATCGCATGATTCGAAATATCCAGATTCGCCAGCACCTTCAGGCGGTTGATGAATGGCTCTATCTTGTACGTCGGGAGAAGCCAGCGGTCCTGCAGGATGCCGTCGACGCGAAAACGCACGCGGACCTTGTCGTCCCCGTACGGATCAAAATGAATATCCGAAGCGCGATCGCGAAATGCACTGCCGAGAACGGTGTTCGCAAGTTCTTCGGCGCTTGCCATCTCGTCGTGTCCCGCTGGCACTATCGGTTCGTCCCCTGCTGCCATAGGACCATTATACACTCTCGGCACCACGTCAACGTACGGGAACCGAATAAGCCCCCCTACCAAGCCGGCAGCCGTATTCGAAGAACGAATGCGATTTGCTTCCCGTTCACGTATACGATACAGTTGCTGCAAGCGGTTGTACGGTGAAGCCGGTGTAAATCCGGCGCTGTCGCGCAACGGTAAGCTCCGAACGTTTTGGAGCAAGCCCGATCCCGTACATGCGAGTCATTTCCGGACTCCCGCATGCCCGCGTCAGGCGTCGTGAAAAACCTGCCTGTGGGCAGGTCGTTTTTATTATGAATCACACCATACATCACCCATGACAAACGTCATACGCATAAAGACCGACGGAATAAAGTTCGTACTCGGATGGCTCACCGTTCTTGCGATCCGCCTCGTTCCGTTCCGCCCGCCGAATGTCGAACCGATGTTCGCGGTCGTTATGCCGTTCTCAAAACACTACAACGCCTGGGGGTCGTTCGCCTTCGGTGTTCTTGGCATCACCGCATTTGACCTTATGACCGGAACCATCGGCATGTGGACGCTCATCACTGCGGCCGCGTACGGACTCCTCGGAGCGTATGCGGCATGGTTCTTCCGAGATCGCGGGGCGACGGTCAAGAATTTCTTGGTCTGCGGCATAGTCGGAACGGTGCTGTACGATGCCGTAACGGGCCTCTCCATCGGACCGATATTCTTCGGACAGTCGATCACGGAAGCGTTCGTCGGACAGATCCCGTTCACGCTCATGCATGTTGCCGGAACAGCCGCATTCTCGGTCGTCCTGAGTCCGGCGGCATACCGATGGATCGTCACGAACCCCGCACTGACCATTCCGGTCGGCGCACGTGTCGCCCGCGCATCATAGCGAGCGTTTATTCGTATCGAAGCGCGTCAATGGGATTCAGCCGCGCCGCCCTTCGTGCGGGATACCACCCGAACACGATGCCGATCGCGGCGGAAACGCCGACCGCAAGCGCAATGGACTGTAGTGAAATGGTCGTGGTAAGTCCGCCGAAGCGCGACACAAGCCATGCGAGCGCCCACCCGAGACCGATACCGAAAAGACCCCCGAGGAACGTCAGCATTACGGATTCCGCCAAGAACTGAGTGCTGATATCCCGGCGCTTCGCGCCGATGGCTTTCCGGAGCCCTATCTCGCGCGTACGCTCCGTGACGGTCGTGAGCATCATATTCATGATGCCGATACCGCCGACAAGCAGCGATATGCCGGCGATGGCGCCCAAAAGAAGCGTAAATGTTCCCGTAACGGACGCCGCGGTCGCCACGATGTCCGCTTGGTTTAGGATATTGAAGTCGGCGAGTGTCGTATCTTTGATGTTGTGCCGCTCCAGAAGAAGCGTAGTGATATCCGCCTGGACCGTGCTCATCACGTCCGCGCTCTCGGTCTGGACGTTCACGCTCGTCACGTATTCATCACCCGAAAGAAACCGCTGGGCGGTCGTGAGCGGGATGAACACGATGTCGTCCTGATTTAAAAATCCCGTGCCGCCTTTTGACTTCGTGATGCCGATCACCATGAAATCGACCTTATTGATGCGGATATTTTGCCCGATCGCCGTCGTGCTCGTGCCAAAAAGATCGTCGCGCGTCGTCGGACCGAGGATCGCGACTTTCGCGGCGCTCCGAAGATGCTGATCGGCGATGAAACCGCCCTCTTCCACCTCAACATTCCGTACTGCCGGATAATCCGGCACGGTGCCGATAACCTGCGTATTCGTGTTCGTACCGCGCGCCGTTACTTGGTACCGACGGGATATCTCAGGTGCGACAGCCTGGATGCCAGTGACCTCGTTCGCGATGGCATCCGCGTCGCCGCGCGTCAGGGTCTGCGCCGAACCGCGCCCGGCGGAAACCTGGACGCCGGGACCGCGTTGAGCACCCGGAGAGACGATGAGTAGATTCGATCCGATGGAGCGGATATTGGACTCAATGGAACTCTGCGCGCCTTGGCCGATCGAAACCATCGCGATGACCGAACCGATACCGATAACGATACCGAGGATCGTAAGCCCGGAACGCACTTTGTTCACCGTGAGCGAGGAATATGTTTCTTGCGCGATATCTCCTAATCTCATATGGCGTGGTTCTGCACGATGATTTTCCGCGGGTTCTTTTTGTCCTCAAGCACCTCACCATCCTGAATGTGAATGATGCGATCCGCGTGCTCGGCGACATAGAGCTCGTGCGTGATGAGCACGATGGTATGCTTGCCGCTTCGGTTCAACTCTTGGAACGTACCGAGGACGATCTCTCCGGTCTTCGTGTCCAAATTTCCGGTCGGCTCGTCTGCGAGCACCATACTGGGGTCGTTCACGAGCGCTCGAGCGATCGCGACGCGCTGCATCTGCCCGCCGGATAGCTGGTTTGACAGATGGTGCCAGCGGTCCTCGGGCATGCCGGAGGCGCGAAGCGCCCCAGCCGCACGCTTTTCACGCTCATCGGGCGGCGCTCCGGCATAGACAAGCGGAAGGGCAACATTCCGCAGAACGGTCGCGCGCGGGAGAAGGTTGAACGATTGGAACACGAATCCGATCTTTTCGTGGCGAATATCGGCGAGCGCGTCGTCTGAAAGCTCGCTGACCTTGTGGCCATCAAGGATATAATCTCCCGACGTCGGCGTATCCAAGCACCCAAGAATGTGCATGAGCGTTGATTTTCCGGAACCCGACGGACCCATAATGGCGATGAATTCGCCGTCGCGGATCGTGAACGAAACGTCCTTCAGGGCGGTGGTCTGAACGTCGCCGTGAACATACGTCTTCGTGATGTGATGACATTCGATCATATCGGCACGCCTAATCCCGCGGACGGAATCCCCCGCCACCGATACCAGGAAGGCGGACGGTGCTCGGTGTCGACTGCGTCGCGGTGGTGGCCGTACCTGCCGCTATCGTGCGTGTCACGACCTGCTGCCCCTCGGTAAGTCCGGAAATGACCTCGGTCATCGTATCGTTCGCGAGGCCGATCGTGATCGGTATCCGGCGGAGCGGTGACGCCTGCGCTGTTCCGCTGCTCGCCGTCGTACTTGAACTGCGGCGCCGTCCGCCGCCGAATGTATAACCCGATGATGGCGTAGACGAAGCGAATGAACGCGTTGAGGACGAGCGCGTGGACGATGAGGTGAACTGGCGCGGGAACGACCGGGTGCTTGTAGCCGAACCGAATGTATCCAGAACCTCCACATAGGTCAGCTCGCCTTCGGTCTTCACCGCGGCGTTCGGCACCAGAAGCACGTTCTCTTTGGTCGCGGTCGTGATAGAAGCCGAAACGCTCATACCTGGCTTCACGCGTTCGTCAGGAGTATCGAAGGTTATCTTCACGACATAGTTCACCACGCCCTGACTTACCGTACCGAGCGTGTCTATCGCACTGACCGCGCCCTCCGCCTTGAGCCCGGGAAGCGCATCGAACGTAAGGGTTGCCGTTTGGCCGACGGCGATATTCGCGGCGTCCACCTCATTCAACGATATTTCCGCGATGCGCTGGTGCGCAATGAGCGTTGCGATCGTTCCGCCGGAAGAGACACTGTTGCCGCGTTCGATGTCCATAACCGCAATGATGCCGGCAAATGGTGCGCGTACGGTATAATCGGCGAGTTTTTCGCGCGCATCGGCGAGCGCATTCTCGCGCTGCTGCACGGCAAGTTCTTGGGATGCGATATCCAGCGGAGCGTTGTCTACGGCGCTCTGCGATGAGGCAAGCGCGGACAGGTGGGAATTGATCGTCCCGATGTTCGTGCGGATCTTCGTTTTGTACGCCGTCACTGTCGCGGGCAGATTCTTGCTATAGGTTGTTGCATAATCGCTCAGGAAATCCAGTAGGTTCTGTTCGCTTTTCAACGACTGACCGACCAGTTTCACGGTATCCAGGGTCTCATTCAAAATGGAACGCAGCGTTTCGGTATCCGCGCCAAGCTTGATGTCTTTATACGTGAGAAGCGCCGTGTCGTACGCTTTGCGTGCGGCACGGTAGTCGCTCTCGGCGATCGAGATGAAGGCGATATTTTTTTGATAGTTCACCGCATCATCGCTCCGCACAAAGTCCTGATAGTATCCTTTGTTGTCTTGCTCTTTTGCATTGATGGTCTTTCCCAGAAGGGTCTCTTCTGCGGTCGCCACGATATCCGGAAGGTCCAAGAATGCTGACGATACATCAGCGAACGAATCTTCCAAAAGCTGGTTGACGTCCGCGGATGATTGCTTGAGTTTCTCAAGCGAGAGTTGCGCCGATGCCAGACTTGCTTCGGCATCACGAATGGTCTTCTGTGCATCGCTTGCGTCAAGCGACACAAGCGGCGCGCCGGCCGCGATGGACTGGCCGCTCCGAGCGAAGACCGTAAGGACATCGCCCGACGCCTTTGCTTTCACGTCAAGCTGGTTCGCCGATGACACTTGTCCGCTTCCCGAAACGGTGACCGCAAGTGTTCCGCGCGTGACCGGAGCGGTAACGTATTGCGCCTGGGTTCCTGTCTGGTTTGCATTGGTGAACCACCAATAAGCCCCGCCACCTACAATAAGAACGACAACGAGACTGACAAGCTTATGGTTGCCGATGAACGAACCCACGCCCCGATACATCCGAACGAAAACATTTTTCATAGATATGAGAGAATTTCGATGACCTTCCGATGATACCCCCGATGATTGATAAAGCCAAGAAAGAAGTCCCCGACCCTACTCCCGCACGAATGCCGGAAGAAAGCCGGGGATCTTCATTATGGATGTGATGAACGACCTTTTTTCATCCCGATAGCCGTGGATCAGAACTGAAGGTGTCGGCCGAAACCGCGCATGCCTCCCTTCGCTTGGCCGTTCGCAGCGCGGGATCCCATCGCGGCGAATCGCGAATCTGCCTGCGCCTGCGTGATGATCCCGCGATCAACGAGCATCTGAAGCTGAGCTTTTAATTTCTGTTTGCCAAGTTCCAGCATTTTTGCGCGCAAAGCGTCATCGGTGATACCGCGTTCCGTCGCGATCTCGCGGAGCGTCTTTCCCTGCGCCCATGCGGCTTTGAATTCATCGACGGACATGCCGAGAAGTCCCGCTTGCTGCTCGAACATCGTTTGATGCCGATCGGCGACTTCCTCGGGCGTTGCGGCCGACATGAACAACCCATTCGCTGACGCCATACTGGTACCGACGAACCCGAGCGCGAGCGCCGGCAGGATTGCATAAGCGAGATATTTTGTTTTCATTATTTCGTGGTGATGTTGCGACCTTTCGCCGCGAGAGGCGAACGCATGCATAATGACGTTCATGAAGTACTACGATCGGGCAGTATGTTTATTTCATATCTGGCCATTCGGAGGGGATCGTGGCGCGGCCGCAGTATCCTCTCGTCGGCAGCTGCATGCGCATCCGCCGGCACGAAGCCAGCGGATGCGCAATGAATAAGCCGCGCCGATCCCCGCAGAGTAGTACGCAGACGCACGGCGAAGTATTTCGTCGTACTTATTACGGCCTCGGAAGCAACAGAAAGCCGCGGAACGGCCTCGGACCGTCCGGAGGTCCGGACCTATCGATATCGTCCGGGTCTATTTCGCGAACGCCAATGGCATGAACAAGGTCCCCATCCGGCTCACCGAACACGACAACGGTGTCGCCTTCCACAAAATCAAATCCATACGGCAAACTGGTCGTTGCCGTGAGATATACTCCGAACGGCTCGCCGCGATGAGGCGCGAGTATGAATCCGCTTGTCGCAACGCTCGTGACCGATCCCCGATACACCATGTCGACCCGCCCTCCCGGCAAATGTTCATAGAACTGCCCGGCGACGGGAAGACGGTGTTCCATCGCCTGCTGGTACAGCCATGGATGGATCGTGGTCTTTGCGACGATAAGTCCGCCGGCGAACGCGAACGCAGTGATGCCCAGCACGGAATAGAGCAACGGCTTCCGATGCGCGAATGCATAGTGTTTCACCAAGAGTTCAAGAATGATGACGAGCGCGAGCGAGACGAATACGAGCATCCACGGGATACCGAGCAAAAACGCCAGGATGCCGCGCATCCCAAAAACAGGAACGAACCATGCTCCCGTTCGCCACAATACGAACAGGATAAAACTCACCACATAAAGCAACGCAAGGAACGCGAAAACGGAGCCCATGAGCATGAGCGCGGCGCGGAGCACAAAGTGCCACTTCGGACGCATCGTGACATCCCCGCGCTTGATGGCGGCAAGAACCTTCTCGCGCATTTTTTGCGGAGCTTCGGGCGATTCGCGATGTGATGGGTGGTCAGTCATGGGAGTAGCCGTGGTCGTGAATGCGAGCCTTTAACATCGCTCGGCCGCGGTTCAAACGCACGCCGACGGTAGCGACAGGTATCTCCAAAATATCGGCGATTTCGCGGTAATCTTTTTCTTCAAAATAATACAAAATGAGCGGCTCGCGATACTTCGGATGCAATGCACCGAGCCCTCGATCCATCAACGCGCGAAGTTCGGCGATATTCGCGTCGCGGTCAGCCGTTTCGCTGGAGAGCGGATGGGGAAAGATGGTGTCCGGATCAAAGGAAAAGATCGGCTGTCGCGTGCGCTTGCGAAGCGCCGTAATGAACTCATTGTGGGCGATACGATACAGCCAGGACGAAAACTTCCTGCCCGCATCAAAACTTTGGATGTTCATGTACGCCTTCAGGAACGCGTCCTGTACCATATCTTCCGCATCGCTTTGCCCGAACAGGAACCGCCGGGCGTAACGGGCAAGCTTCGCCTCATACCGTTCCATGAGAGTACCGAATGCGTCCGCATCGCCGCGCTGTACCGATCGAGCGAGGTCTTCATCAGTCATAACGAGAGGATTCTATTGCTACTACGCTCGGAGGGCAACAATCTTTCATGGTGTACGCGTATCCGGCGCCGAGTTCGATCCGTCATCTTTATTGAGCACAAGACACGCGGAGTTGATGCAGTATCGCTTGCCGTCCTTCTCGTGCGGGACACCGGTCCGACCGGAACGGTACGTTTTGGGCAAGTCGTCGAACACATGGCCGAGATGCGACCCGCACCGTCTGCACATAACTTCCGTCCTGACCATTCCATGGCTGCGGTCCTCGCGCAATGCCACATGCTTCAGATTCGCCGGTTCCGTAAAACTCGGCCAGCCGGTGCCGGAATCAAACTTCGCATCGGACGAAAAAAGGTCTTGGCCGCATACGCGGCACGAGTATATCCCTCGCTCCTTTGTAGCATGGTACTTCCCGGTGAAAGCGGCTTCCGTCCCCTTCTCGCGCAGGATCCGATACTCCTCGGGACTCAACTCGTTGCGCAATTCCTCGTCGGTTTTCAGGACATCATCCGCGCCGGATCGAGAACTCATTGAATCGGTCATTTAGTTATCCCAGTAGTTCACTTTGTTCTGTGTATCATCACGCTGTTCGTCGGGTGGCGCAAGCTTATCCCGCATTGCAATAAGTTGTTTCTTCTTTTCTTCATTCGTCTCACGTTCGATGGCCTCAGATAATACTCGATATCTCATCGCCACACCCATAATATGGGTGTCCGTTAATTTCTCGACCGCTCGATCGGCTATAAGCAAGGCTCCCATGATCCTGCTGCCGAAAATATACGTAAAAGCAGCACACACCACGACAATAATGAGCGACTTCACCAACCATGGCAACGGCAGATCATACGCCCACTGGAACGCATCGTTGAATAGATCGAATAATGACTGGAACTCGCCTATCATGACATCGCTATTCCTCTATGATCCATTGCACCCGGCCGATGGTGCCGTCCGTGAGCCGAACCTTGATGCCGCGCGGATGCTGTGGAGCGGACGTGAGGATGTCTTTCACGAACCCTTGCGTATAGTTTGTCGTGCCATAGTGCTCTTTCTCGATGACCCATACGGCAACGCCCGGCCGAATGGCGCTTCGCGGCGGCGGGTCAGGATTATCACTGCCCGTTCTGCGGGGCCGAGACGGCCTTCGATGACTTTCGTTTTTTGATAAGCGTGACCTCATTGCCTTTCTCGTTATATTCTACCGCATCAAATCCTGTTTTCATGAAAAAAATCCCACGCCCTGCATTCTTTAAAAGATTCTCGGGGAGCAACGGATCCGCGACCTTCTTCCAATCGAACCCCTCGCCCTCGTCACGGACACGGATGCGAACTTCGTCTGGCGACACCAGCACGGAAACATGCACAAGCTTCTCCGGCACTCCGGCGGCCAGTTTCTGCTGAACTACTTCGGCCTTGCTCTTATCCTCGGGAAGCGGACCGATGACGATGGTCCCGTGGATGAACGCGTTCTTAATCGCTTCTTCGATCGCGACATCGACCATCATCAATTCCTCGTCGGGCCAGCCCGCGCGTTCCATGCGTCTGCGGATCTCATCCGCCGCCGGATGGGCAATAGCTATATCGACGGGGAAATCCCACTCGTCACCCTGAAATAAGTGCTCGAAACTCTTTTCGCTGTTCTCAGTTCCTTCGGTCATGGTTCATTCGGCGAACACATAGCGGCATCCCTCCGGTCCGATCGTGATACTGTGTACCGCTCCCGCAGGAACATCCAGCCGGTCGCCAATACCGAGTTCTGTTGTCTTCCCTTGTACGACAAGCGTCATGGATCCGCGAACGATGACGTGTACGGATTTTTTCTCGTGCGTACGATCGCTGTATGTCGTCTCCGAAAAATCATCGTGTGTGATCACCTCCCCGAACCCCTCATTTTCCAGGCCTTCAATGACCTCTTGCTCGTCCATATGGAAGAGAGTATATATGGAAATAACGGAATCGGAAACCCCTATGAAGATACGCGATGTTATGGAATCCAAGGTTATTGCGGTCCGTCCCGACACGACGTATGAAGAGGCGGGGCGCCTTATGATAGAGCACGATGTAAGCGGCCTGCCGGTCACGGATGCCGAAGGAAGGCTGGTAGGCCTTATATCCGAGAAAGATCTATTTAAAGCACTCTATCCCGGCGAGGCCGAGTTCGCCGTCGCGCTGGACGAATCGTATCAAGACCAGGAAATGCAGGAGGCGAATGTGAACGACATGCGAAAGCATCTGGTCTCCCGTTACATGACGAAGCGCGTCCTCACGCTTGCCCCCGACACGCCGGTCCTCAAAGCCGGCGGCATTATGCTCGCACACCATGTCCACCGCATTCCGGTCGTGGATAACGGAAAGCTTGTCGGTATCGTAAGCCGCGAAGACATCTACGGCGCTATTCTGAAAAAGCATTTCGCATAGCGCTTCGTGTTATATCGCGGAACGACGGCTTTCGGGAGCCGTTTTTTGTTCTTTCGGAATGATTGACAACACATACATATTTATATATAATACGCACGTACCTTGATAGCGCTTCTCTCCTGCCTGAGGGCCCTGATTCCTCGCTTACTTCGATCGGTAAGCTCTTTCACACTCACCCGAGGAACCTTCGGAGCTCTCATGCAGGAGGGAAGGTCACGAATAGTGATCGGCGGCGGTCGACCGTCTGCACCCAAAACTCTCTTGCAACAAAGCATGGGCGCAGCGATAGGGCTTGCTGCGATCATTATCGTGCTCGGGATCTTCATGCCCAGCGTGTTGCACGGGCTTGAAACCTTCCTGCTCACGTTCTTTGATCGCGCCACTGCGGTCATGGATACGATCCAGCCGAACCAATCGGCAACGATCATCCACGCACTGCAGTAGGGCTCCTCCGATACGAAGTCGTCGGAGCAAATTCACAAAGCCATGCGTTCCTTCGGGAACCATGGCTTTTGTGCTTCTTGTAAGCTAAAGATTCGTCCGATCCGCCGCGCACGGCAAACTTCCATACGCCTTGGCGCGGATGATTTCCGTTTGCCGGAACCATAAACGGAAACCGCGTAAAAATGAATGAGTGAGGCGCAGATTTTTTGGCCGACAAACGGAATGGTCGGAGGGCTCGACGGGAACCGTTTCGTTTGTCCAAAAAATCGGCCCGAACGAATATCATTTTCGCGGCTGGAGTGGGTTTCCGGCAAACGGAAATCAGAGCCCCTCTACCGCCCGCCTGAACTGTTTCCCGCGATCCTTATAGTCTTTGAATAATCCAAAGCTTGCACATGCGGGCGAAAGCAAAACCACATCACCCGATCGCGCGACGCCCGCGGCAGTGTAGACGATGTCTTTCATGAGGCGTTTGTCTTCAACGAATGGCCCAGTGACGCCCGCTGTTGCGAGCGCCTCTTTTATCTTCGGCCACTCCTCGCCGATGCCGATGATAGCGCGGATGTTTTTTCGTTCCGCGATGACGCCGGCGAGTTCCGCAAAGTCGCTCCCCTTCGGTGAACCGCCGAGAATGAGCACTTCCGGCGCGTCAAAAGCGCGTATCGCCGCAATAGTGGACGATGGATTCGTCGCGAACGAGTCGTTGTAGTACTTCACGCCCTGCACTTCGCGGATAAGCTCCAGCCGGTGCTCCAGCCCTTTGAACGTGCGCATCCCCTCTCGTATGGCATCGTCCGGCGCACCCGCCAATGACGCTGCCATCGCCGCCGCGCAGGCATTTTCCCAATTGTGTTTCCCCGGTATGCGAAGATCATCAACCGATGCGACCGCTCGTTGTCCCGCAGAATCAGCAATGACGATATCCTTCCCTTCGACAAAACAACCGCGGGGAACGGCATGCGTTGCGCTTACTTCGTATCGCGCGCCTTTTCCGGTCGTACCGATGCGAACGCTTGCCGAATAGTCGCTGTTATAGACGATAAAATCGCCCTCGCTCTGGAACTGCGCGATGGGAGCTTTTGCCCGCACATAGTCCTCAACCGTCGGGTGGAAATCCAGATGATCCTCCGTCACCATCAGCGCCACCGCGATAGCCGGACTGTACTGCGCATCAATGAGTTGGAAGCTGGAAAGCTCCACAACTGCCGTCGTTCCGCGCTGGATGCCCGACAATATGTCGAGCATCGGCGTACCGATATTCCCCCCAAGCACGACGTCCTTCTTCGCGGCTTTAAGTATCGCGGTAATGAGCGATGCCGTCGTGCCTTTGCCTTTCGTTCCGGTCACGCCGATGACGGTCCCGGGGCACAACGCAAAAAAAAGGTTCGTCGCCGATGTCACGGGGACGGACGCGCCGGATGTGGTATGCACCGCGATCGCTTCCGGCGGAATGCCGGGCGAGCGGACAACAACGTCATAATCTCCGTCGGGCAACGGTCCGCCGAACCGGAATTCCACGCCAAGCGCGGTGAATTCCTCAATAACTTCTCCGGGAAATCCATCTTCGTCTTTGGTGTCGTATGCCGTGATGCGGCAGCCGCCTTGCGCAAGAAAGCGCGCGGCGCTCTGCCCTTCCGCGCCAAAACCGGCGATCAAAACACGCGAGCCGCCCGAGGCGCCATGACGCAACCGTTCGGCGAATTCGATCCCCATAGAACCTACTATACGAGGAACGGCGCCTCGACACAATGTGATACAATAGTCCCTATGCGCATACGCTGGCGCGAAGTCACGTGGTACTCGCGGCTCATCGCCGCGGGGCTTTTCGTGCTCCTGCCGTTCATTGGATTTTGGCTCGGTATCCAATACGCGCGTTCCCTCGGCCCGCTTGCCATGCAGGTCGTTGAACATCCGTCACAAGACGGGTCAGCAACGAACGGAACTTCGCAAAGCACATCGTCGTTCAACGAACCGCCGAAGACCGTTCTCGGAAAAACGGTCGTCGCGATCCCCGGGACGCACGAGTTCGTGATGAAAACGCTCCCCGGAGTGACATTTACCGTCGAGGCGGCCGGTAGGCTTTCGGGCGGTGTTCCCGTTCCTGCATGCGGCGCCGGTTCGTTCTTTTACCTTCCCGATCCCGATGACTCTCGCAAGCTCGGCTCGTGTATCGATACCCGGAAGCTCTCGCTCCCCGGCGAAACGCCCGGAATCGCCTACGCCGTCCTGCGGATAGACAATAAATCAAACGGATACGTGAACGGGCGATTCCTCCAGCTCTTCTGGAATTCGGAGCATGGCGAGGCGCTGGAAAGCTCGCTTGCCGATAACATTCCCCGCCGTGATTCGTACGGAGCGCTCCCATTCTCTTCGCGCCGGACCGTCATCGGATTCCTTGTTCCCGCAGGTCAAGAACAGATCCAGCTCGTCTTCGGCGAATACGGAAAAGCCCCAGGGATCGCCGAGACCCAAGAGACGCTTCTCGGAAAGAGCGTCGGCGGGTGGATCGTGAACTTTGTGCAAAAAACCATGTCGGACATCCCCGGCTAACTCGCCATAATGCTTTCGGCTTCGCCGCAAGAACTGATATCTCATGACTAAACCGCGGGCGGCTACCACGCGAAAGATCCCCGAACATGCCCGCCGCGTCTTCCGCGGCAAATTCTTTTCGGTATATCAATGGCGCCAGAAATTATTCGACGGAAGCACGACCATCTTTGAACGCGTATCGCGACCGGATGCGACGATCGTCGTGCCGGTCACCCGCGAAGGACGCATCCTTGTGCTCCGCCAAAAACAGCCGACCACTCCTTGGTTCACGTGCCTGCCCGGAGGCATGATCGATAAGAAAGAATCCGTACGGCGTTCTGCGGAACGGGAACTTTTGGAAGAGACGGGCTACCGTCCCGGACGCATGACGTATTGGTTCACTATCGCGCCGTCGTTCCGGGTCACGTCGTCCGTCCATGTCTTCATCGCGCGAAATTGCGTACGCGTTGCTCGTCCGCACCTTGATGCCGGCGAGCGCATCGTCATGCGCGCCGTTTCGTTCGAGGAATTTCTCCGCGTTGCTGAACGACCCGATTTTCGACATGCCGCGATAACCATTGAAACGCTCCGCGCACGGCTCAACGCGCGCGCGATGCGCGCGCTCAGAACGAAACTGCTCGGCGAAGCCGCCTGAGAGCGTGGTATACTGAACACGGCGCATGCCCCGACACTTCTATCTCATCATCGGGTTTGTTGTCTTGCTCGCGGCGACGATAGGCCTCATGGTCGCGGCTATCTTTTTTATCAACGAGGACACGGGAATGTGGTCGGTCCCCGACAACAGCCCGGCGGCGCCGAGCGCCTCAACGCTCGTCCCTCAGCCCGCTCCGGAGGTCACCATCTACCGGACCGGCACGGCGAAGAGACCGACGCTGACCATCACGTGGAAAAATCTCGCAAAAGACACGGTGCGCATCAATGTCTTCCGCTCCGGCGCGTGCGCCATTGATGAATGGACGCTCTGGAAGATCATCAACGTCTATGGCATGAGCGACGGCATCGTGGAGATCGCCCTGAAGCTCTCCGAGGCGAATTGCACCTTCTCCTATTATACGGAGACCACGAACGGCTCCGGCAATGTGAACTGGCGTTCGGCGGCAGGTCCGGCCAGCACGAATATTCCTCCGGACTTGACCGTTCCGACATCAACCGTTGCGACCGTAAGCGATCCGCCGCCACAGACTCCCCCGCCCGCGGCTCCCCCGCCTTCCGCTCCTCCGCCGACCGCAACTTCAACGCCAACAAGCACTCCTTCCGCATCGCCGACATCAACCGCAACGTCGACATCTGGTTCGTCGACGAGCACAGCGCCCGGTCCGGACCAACACACCTACTACACCCCGCAAAGTACGGTTTCGGGATACGAAAACCCGCCCGCCGGCGAATTTTGGGTCCAGCACACCCATCAATACATTGAGATCGGCTGGCAAAACCTTCCGGCGACAACAGGCCGCATCATCGTCTACAGAGGTGATACCACGACAGGCCCGTGGGAAGTGCTTCTGGACCAAACAAGCCCCGATCCCACGGGTCCGTACATTATCCGCTTGTCCGACGACTCCATCACCGACCCCCACTATTATCGCCTGGAAGCTCAGCATGACGGCATTGTCACCGGCTCATACGGACCGTATCTCCTTCAAGCGCTTGCACCCTAACGCACGGTCACGCGTTTGCACGAAACGCAAAAATGGCAGATAATGTGTGGGATAAATCCACATCCATGAAGTCCATCACTCATTTTATAAAACGCAGGCCGTATATGAGCGCGGCGATAGGCATCGTGGCCGCCGTTATTATCAGCACCGTCGTTTTCTCGGGCAAATCGGAATCGCCGAAGACCTTTACCGTCAGCCGCGGGACTATTACGCAAGAAGTTACGGTAACCGGTAAAACAAAACCTGTCACGGATATCCGGCTCGCATTCGAGAAAGCCGGGACTATCAGCCGCGTGCCGGTGGAAGTGGGCGATCGGGTGCATCCGGGCGACGTGCTCGCGGAACTCGGCAGTTCGGAGCTCCGCGCCCAGCTTGCCGAAACAGAAGCGACGCTCGCGGTACAGAACGCCAAATTGAGCGAGTTGAAACGCGGTTCGCGGGCGGAAGATATCCAGATCAAACAGACCGCGCTCAAACAAAGCGAGCAGGTCCTGACGAACAACTATCAGAGCGTTTTTGACGTGGTGAACGATGCATACGTAAAAGCCGACGATGCCGTCCGCAAGCAAGTGGACGACATCTTCACGAACGACGAAGAGACTAATCCGCAGCTCACATTCAGCGTCTTGGATGCTCAAAAAGATATCGACGCTGAGTTCAAGCGTCAGCAGGCATCCGTTGAACTCCGGACATGGAAATCGGAACTTGATGCGCTTGTCGCGCGTCCCACCGATCGGACGCTCTTGGACCAGGATGTTGCGCGCGCTACGACGCACCTCCTCCTCGTCCGCGACTTCTTGAACAAGACGATGGACGCGGTTGTTTCGGCAGCCGACCTTTCCACAGCGACCGCGAACGCCTACAAATCCAGTATCACGACCGCGCGAACAAGCGTTGCAGCGGCATTGACCAGCGTCAGCACGCAAGCGCAGACGATCGCATCGCAAAAGATCGCGGTAATGAAGATCCAGGACGAACTCGACCTGACGCTCGCCGGCTCAACGCCGGAAGCTATCGCAGGCCAGCAAGCGCAGGTCATGCAAGCAAGCGCGAATGTTGACCTCATCCGCGCACAGCTGGCAAAAACCGCCATCCGTTCGCCGATAGAAGGCATCGTGACAAAGCAGGATGCCGATATCGGCGAAACGGCCCAGCCGAACGTCCCGCTTGTCGCCGTCATCTCCGAAGGCAACCTCGAAATAGAAGCGAACGTTCCGGAAGTGGATATGGCGAAGATCAATGTCGGCGACCCGGTAAGCATCACCCTGGACGCGTATGGCGATGATGTTATTTTCGCCGGACATGTTGCATCCATCGATCCCGCCGAAACGGTCGTGGAAGGCGTGCCAACCTATCGCACAACGTTCACGTTCATCAAACCGGACCCGACCATTAAACCCGGTCTTACGGCAAATCTTACGGTTCTCGCGGAACGCAAAGAGAATGCGCTCATTGTTTCGCAACGGCTCATCATCTACCGTGACGGAAAGAAATTCGTCCTCGTTGACCGCGGCAGCGCAGAACCGGAAGAACGCGAAGTAAAGACCGGCATTCGCGGCACGGACGGCACGATCGAAATTCTCTCGGGTCTGAGCGAGACCGACACCCTCCGCGAACCGCCGCGGTAACAGGTACACACCATGGAAGCGATCATAGACGCACAATCGCTCGGCAGGGTCTATGCGAGTGAAGGCATTGACGCTGTCGCGCTGCAAGACATCTCGCTCACCGTTCGGAAAGGAGAATTCGTCGCCATCATGGGGCCGTCGGGTTCGGGAAAGTCCACGCTGCTCCATATTCTCGGATTCCTGGACCGGTACACGAGCGGCTCATACTTCTTTGACGGAAAGGAATCCCTGGAATACACCGACGACGAACGGGCGCACATCAGGAACCGAAAAATGGGCTTCGTGTTCCAATCGTTCAATTTACTCTCCCGGACATCCGTTCTGGAGAATGTGAAGCTTCCCCTCCTCTACTCCGACGTACCCGAATCGCAATGGGAAAAACGCGCCAATGACGCCATCGCGTCCGTCGGACTTGAACACCGCCTGCACCACCAGCCTTCCCAGCTTTCAGGGGGAGAAAAACAGCGCGCGGCCATCGCTCGGGCGCTCGTTACGCATCCTCAGGTCATCTTCGCCGACGAACCGACCGGGAACCTGGATTCCAAGTCGGGTCTCCTCGTTATGCAAACGCTCCAGCGCCTCAACGAAGAACAGGGTCATACCATCGTGCTCATCACCCATGAGACCTACACCGCCGAACACGCGGAGCGCATCGTGCGGCTTTTGGACGGCGTCGTGGAAAGCGATACGAAGGTCACGCACCGCCGTACGAAGGATGGGTTCTTGAAATGACCAAAATACTCTACAAACTATTCCATACCGCGATCATAGGGCTTTCCACGCACAAGTCCCGCTCGTTGCTTACCATCCTCGGCATCGTCATCGGCATCGCATCCATTATCCTTGTGATGTCGCTCGGCGAAGGAGCGCGGGGGCTTATTTTGGGAGAGATACAAAGTATCGGTTCAAAAACCCTCGGTATCGCGCCGGGCCGCCAACCAAAAGGCCCTACGGACGTTCTTTCCACATTCACCGACTCTCTCAAAGAACGCGACCTTGCCGCGTTAAGCGATAAAGCGAACGTCCCGCATGCGGCCACGATCATGCCGGTCGTTTTCGGCAGCCAGGTAGCGTCATACGGCAGCGACACCTATCGGCCGACGATCATGGGTGCAAGCAGTTATATCGCAAAGCTGTACAATGTCGAAACCAGCGAAGGACGGCTCTTTTCCGAGGACGAAGTCAAATCATATGCGGACGTCATCGTCATCGGTTCAAAAATTAAAACCGAGCTTTTCGGGAACCTGCCGGCCCTCGATGAGCGCATCAAGATAAAAGACAAAACCTATCGCGTCATCGGCGTTATCGGCAAAACCGGACAAACATCTTTCTTAAACTTCGACGAGGTGGTTTTCGTCCCCTACACGACCGCGCAACGATATATTTTCGGCATCAAGTATTTCAACCGTATCGCTATCGAAGCGGACGACGAAGCGAACGTCGAGAGCACCGTCCTCGATGTCAAGATCACGCTCCGCAACATGCACGGCATCACCGACCCCGAGAAGGACGATTTCTTCGTTGAGACACAGGCTGAAGCGATGAAAACCGTAGGCACCATATTGAGCGTCCTCACGCTCTTTCTGGCATCGGTCGCCGCCATTTCGCTCGTCGTCGGCGGCATCGGCATCATGAACATCATGCTCGTATCGGTCACGGAACGAACGCAAGAGATCGGTCTCCGGAAAGCCCTCGGTGCGACGAACAAGGACATTCTTCTGCAATTTCTCTGTGAAGCTATCCTCCTTACGCTGACCGGAGGCGTCATCGGCATCACCCTCGGCGGTACGCTTTCGTATATCG